>JAPLZH010000073.1 GCA_026395105.1 Candidatus Tayloriibacteriota bacterium | reverse complement strand
AGTACCGTTACTCAAGAAGATTTAGATGAAATCCATTCCTTCTTGAATGACCGACCTAGGGAGTGTATTGAGTTTAGGACAGCAACAGAGTATTATTCATTATTAAGTTCGAGTGTCCTACTTGAGGGGTAGCTAGAGGTCTAAGTTTAAGACCTGATTATAAAATTATCCAAGAAAGCTATAAATTATTTGCTTATTAATAAAATGATCTCAGCTGGAGTAGACATAATAGAAATAAAGCGCTTTAGAAAAGCTAAAAATATACAAAGATTAGCCGACTTTTTCCTAAGCAAAAAAGAAATTAAGCTCGCCTTAAATAGCAGAGATTTTTGTCAGTATTTAGCTTCTAGATTTTCCGTAAAAGAGGCTGTCATTAAAGCTGTACCAGAATTAAATATAGGATATTTGGATTTTGAAGTTTTAAAAAAGGATAGAATTAAGCCATACATTAACGTTATTACTAAGAAGTTTAAAAAATACAGCATATCTGTTAGTCTATCCCATACGGATTCACACGCGGTGGGATTTGCCATAGTTAACTATTAAGAAAATGAAACCATTAGATTATTTTAAAATTGCTGGAACCTACGAAGCTTTAAATAAAGATTCATTTAAGCATAAGGTAAAAATAAATCTTTGTACAAATTTTACGGACGAAATAATTTACAAATTACTTTCGGGATACTTAATTTCCGAGAAGATCTATCCAGAAATCTTTAAAGTGCCATATAAACAATACCCGGCATTTCTAAAAAATGAAAACAGTGCACTGTTTTCAAATGATGCAGATATAAGCTTTATTTTTTTTGATATAAACCAGTATTTACAATCAGAGCTATCTTCTGATACTGGCGGTGAGTTCTTTGAAATTATAAAAGACATTCAAAATTATGTAAAAAAACAAAAAGGATTAGTAATAATGAATAGCATTATTCTTCCCTATCATAGTGCATATGCAAATATAATATCAGAAAATAAATTTTTCAAATTAATTCAAAGTTTTAATTCTGCTTTGGAAAAGATAAAAAACGAAGAAAAAAGCTTTTACATTTTTGATACAAATAGAATAATGCATATACTGGGAGAAAATGCCTCTAGAGACTTACGTGGAATGTATGCATTCGATAATCCATTTACATCTGAATTTCAGCTTGAAATAGTTAGGCAGTGGACAAATTTTATACTTGCCAAATTAGGAAAAACAAAAAAATGCATTGTGCTTGATCTAGATAATGTTCTTTGGGGAGGAGTCTTAGGTGAGAGCGGTGTACATGGAATTCATTTAGGCCCAGGCTATCCAGGACTGGCATATCAAAATTTTCAATTAGCATTACTAGATTATTATAATAGAGGTGTGTTATTAGCCATTAATAGCCGAAATAATGAATCTGATGTAAATGAGGTATTTGAGAAAAATAAACACATGATTCTCAAGCCACACCACTTTGCTTCAGCTAAAATTAATTAGAAAAACAAAGCAGAAAACCTAGTGGAAATAGCAAAGGAACTTAATTTAGGACAAGACAGCCTAGTTTTTTTAGATGATGACCCGATGAATAGAGACTTAGTTCGAGAGCAGCTAACAGATATTTTAGTACCAGATTTTAGTTTAGATGCCGAACATTATACTAAAACTCTATATTCTCTTTCGGTTTTTATGCCATTTGCCATTACCGAAGAAGATAAAAAAAAGGGAGAGATGTATCACCAGGAAAAAGAAAGGAATAAGGTGTTAACTTCAGCAAAGAATTTTGATGAGTATGTGAAAAATCTTGAAATAGAAATTAAGATTTCAGAAAATAGTAAGGATCAAATACAAAGGATTTCTCAAATGACCCTAAAAACAAATCAGTTTAACTTCACCACCAAAAGATACTCTGAAAAAGAAATAGAAAATGCATTTAATTTAAAGTTTTCTTATGACGAAGCTATGTCAGTTAAAGATTTCTTTGATGTATTAAAATTAGTTTCATCAAAAGGTGGAGATATTAAATAAAATGAATAATCAAGTAATACAGCCAAAAACTTTTGTCTATGACGATCTAAAGATCGGTCAGGAAGCAGATTTTGAAGTCTTCGTTTCAGAGACTGTAGTTAAGAACTTTGGAGAAATCTCTGGTGATTTAAACCCACTACATTTAGATCAAAATTATGCAGCTAATACTGATTTTAAGAAACCCATCGCTCACGGCATGCTTGCGGGAGCGTATATATCAAAGTTACTGGGAATGTATCTGCCTGGACTGTACTGCCTGTATTTATCACAGAGTTTAGTTTTTAAAAAGCCTATCTTTTTTAATTCTAAGATAATTATTAAAGGTAAGATTGTGCAAAAAGTAGATGCACATAAAATTATAAAAATAGAAACGCGTGTACTAGATGAATTCGGAGACCCGGCCGTTACAGGTGAAGCATTAGTAAAATTATTAAAGTAATATTATGGAAAAATCAAAGCAAAAAGTAGCTATAATTTCGGGGGCGAGCGGTGGTATAGGAACATCCGTCTCCAAACGACTAAGTGAAGATGGATTTATAATAGTACCCGTCTCGTATCCAGAATATAATATTACTGATGAAAATACTATAAAGGAAGTAATCGGTGGTACGGTTAAAAAATATGGCGCTATAAATGTCTGCATTCACACGGCTATTTCCCCTATAGTTAGAAAAAAGCTTTTAGATATAAATATAAATGAGTTCCGAGAACAGTATGAGGTAGGCCTCTTCGGCGGTTTTATCTTTATGCAGGAAATTGCGAAAGCAATGAAGAATGCTGGGCAGGGGGGATCTATCATTGCCATTTCATCATCAGCAATAGAACCAAATGTCCCATCAGGAGGAATGATCGGATATATCTCTGCCAAATTTGCCTTAAGAGGTTTATTAAGAGAAATGTCTCGAGAATTAGCACCACTAAACATTAGAGTTAATGCTATAGCACCAGGTTTTATCGACACTAGTCTTAATAAAGATATACCGGCCAGAATGATTGAGTTTTTAAAGGAAAAAAATCCCTTTAAGAAAATGGTCACTGGAGATGATATTGCAAATCTGGTTTCATTTTTAGTTTCTGATAAATCTGAAGCTATTACAGGCCTTCATATACCGGTAACATATGGAGAAAATATAACTCTATAAAACGATGATTTTCAATTCGATACAATTCGTACTGTTTTTCATAGTAATTACTACTGCGTATTTCCTAATACCACATAGATTTAGATGGCTACTTCTACTATTAGCAAGCTGTTATTTCTACATGGCATTCATACCGATCTATATTCTAATCTTAGCCGGAACTATAATCATAGATTACTTTGCCGGTATTTTAATAGAAAATTCAGAAGGTAAAAGGAAAAGGTTGTTTTTAATTATTAGTATAATTTCTAATATAGGCATACTCGCCTTTTTCAAATACTTTAACTTTTTTATAGACAACATTAACCATTTTGCAAATTTAATTCACTGGAATTATTCTCTGTCCCTTTTATCTATATTATTACCTATTGGCCTATCATTTCATACTTTTCAGGCACTAAGCTATACCATCGAAGTTTATCGAGGTAAGCAAAAAGCTGAAAGACATTTCGGTATTTATGCTCTATATGTAATGTTTTATCCTCAGTTAGTAGCCGGGCCCATAGAACGTCCTCAAAATTTACTACATCAATTCCACGAAAAGCAAAGCTTTGATGTGGCTCGCGTGACAGAAGGTTTAAAAAGAATGACTTGGGGATTCTTTAAAAAAATAGTCGTGGCAGATCAGTTGGCCATGATAGTGAATATAGTATATGCAAATCCACACGGCTTTAACGGACCAACACTAATTATGGCTACTGTATTATTTGCCATACAGCTTTACTGTGACTTCTCTGGCTATTCAGACATAGCACTAGGTTCAGCCCAGGTAATGGGAATCAGGCTTATGGAAAATTTCGAGCGACCATATTTTTCAAAGTCTATAGCTGAATTCTGGCGACGTTGGCATATTTCTCTTTCTTCATGGCTAAGAGATTATGTTTATTATCCTATAGCTTTTCATTCTAAAAACCCTACTAGAGCAAAGTTATATGTGGCAATTATTTTTACATTCTTTTTAAGTGGTCTATGGCACGGAGCTGGATGGAATTATGTGATCATGGGACTTGTATTCGGTTTCTATATATCCTTCTCTGAGATTACAAAGAAATACAGAAACGCTTTTATTGTCAAAATTAAATTAAATAATTATCCTACATTATTAAGATATTTAAGAATAATCACTACCTTTGTACTAGTTTGTATAGGCTGGATCTTTTTCAGAGTTAAAACGATCGGAGATGCTTGGTATATTCTTACCCACTGGTGGGTAGGGCTCGGAGATTTTCTAACTCATTTGTATAGCTATTATACCTGGAAGAATCTATTTTCTCTTTCGAGATTAATTACAAAATCTGACTTCATTATTTGCATTTTAGGAGTAGCCGTTCTTTTTTTGGCGGATATGGCAGGAAGACGCTTGGCAATTTGGAAAATATTATCTACCAAACCTTGGTATGTAAGATGGTTCTGGTATTACGCGACGACTTTAGCTATAGTGATCCTCGCCAGACTAGGTGCACAAGAATTTATTTATTTCCAATTCTAATCATATGTCTACCTTTTTTAAGAAAGTATTACTATTAATTCTCCCAATATTAATATTATTTGGTTTGCCTCTAATGGTAGAGATCATGTCTGGAGAGCTTACTCCGTTAGCAACGGTCATTAACGAACAGATAAACTCTAATAAAGAAATACTTTACGGGCCAGCATATAGTAATAGAGTAATCTCCTATAAATCTGAAATGGTTCGCAGGATAAAGCCTGAGGTTTTGGCGCTAGGAAATTCTAAAATATTAACAATACGAAAGGAGTTTTTTAAAACTAATACCATATTCTATAATGCAGGATCTACAGCCGCATCCATTGAAGCCTTTAAAATGTTCGTAGAAAGTACAGGAGTTTATCCTAAAGTTATCATAATGACAGTAGAACCACTACACTTTAATCCCTCACTTAAGATTGATAAAGCAAAAGTTGCGGAAGACCTTAAATACGTGTCACCTTTTTCTGAAATTCTTAATGCAGTAGGAAAACCTTGGCTCGGTGTGTATAGGGATTATATACAAAAAAAATTCACACTTAAGGCCCTATTTGCAAAAAACTCAGGAGAAAAAATCGGACTTAATGCGTTAATAAATAATAGTGGAATGAGAAATGATGGGAGCTTTCACTATGGTAATCAGTACGTCGGTGATCAGTCTCATATAGATAAAATTAATGATGCCGTTAATTTTATCACTCATAGGCAAAGCGCACCGAGCGATGAGATAATTTCCAAAGAAGCACTTTCCGAACTAGATACTTTCCTTAAATTTTGTAAAGAACATAATATATATGTAATCGGATACACTCCACCTGCACCCCATGTCATCTATGAGGCATATAAAGAGTTCCCCTCATATGGCTATATGTTTAAAACATACGAAGATACTAAGCCAATTTTTAAAAAAAATAATTTCAGCATTTTTGATTTTTTTGATATGGCTACATTCGGTGCACCTGATTTCGAGTCATTAGACGGTTACCATACAGATGAAAAGACAACTCTCAGAATAATCATTAAAATGGCAGAATCTGATAAAACACTCAGAAATTATGTAGATCCTAAATATTTACAAGGTGTTCTTAATTCCGCAAAAGATAGAAATGATATTATATAGATATGAGAAAGATATTTAAAAGAGTTTATATAAGTTGTCCTTCCTTAATTAAAATACTACTGACATTACTGTATGATTTATATGGTGATGTTTACTGTAAATTTAAAAAAACACCTAATATAAAGCGCAGTAATGGAATAGAAAATATCAAGAAAAAAATACTTTTTTATCATATCTCTGGCTTAAGTTTTGGCGGAACTGAAAAATTCCTTCAAATTATTGCGAAATATTTAGATAAAAATAAGTATGAAGTATTCTTTATGTACTCTTCCAAGAACAGGAAAGATTTTTCCAAAAGAACTGATGGTAGGGCCAGCTACTTACAAAATGCCGAGGTGCACTTTTTACCCTTTGACTATGAACTATTTGAGGAAAAGTATCCATACTACATTAAGGGCATGCGCCCTCATATCCTTAATACAATAAATGAAAAAGGTATTGATTTAGTAATTACAGCCACAGATGGTCATACTGAATACCCAATTAACTTAATAAAGAATATACCCATAATCCTCATAAATATATTCGGGGCACCGACCCTACAAAGAAATATCACAAAAAATATTTGTATTTCTAATGAAGTGGCAAATAAGATTAGAGGTATAGTTTCAAAAGAGAAAATTGAGGTAATTTATATTCCTTCAGAAAAGCCTTCGGAAAATTCTGTTAATAAAGGACTTGAGATTCGCAAAAGATTAGGAATAAACGATTCTGATATAGTATTCGGCAGAATCGGACGAGCGGATGATAGTATATTTGATCAGATAGGCATAGAAGCCTTTAAAAAACTTGTGAGTAAGTATTCTAACGCACACTACATAATAATGTCCCCTCCCCCAGTGTTAATAAATATTGTATCTGAAGAAAAAATTCCAAATGTGCATTTTCTACCACCGAGTTCTAATGAGGAGGATATTTGGGCTTTTCATAATTCCATAGACGTCTTGGCGCACTTTAGAAAAGATGGTGAATCATGCGGACTAAACATTGCAGAATCTATGCTATGCAGTAAACCTATAATCAGCCATAAATCCACCATCTGGAATGCCCATTTAGAGTATCTGGACTTTTCTTTCAGTAGAGTTGCTGAAATTAATAACGTAACTCAATACGCCTCATATATGGAAGAAATGCTAAAATTTAAAAAGAGTGATCAGTTAAGACAAATGGGACAAATGGCAAAAGAAAAAGCAGAAAATTTATTTTTAATAGATAATACAATAATTAAATTTGATAGTTTATTAAAGAATTTGCCATGATATACATATTCACCCATCACCCTAATATATTTAAAAAAGAAAATATACTCTATAAGATCAAAAAAAACATATTAAAGGATAGAGGACCCAGTGCCGTGCTTGAAAGTCTTACACTGGGACTAAATAAAGCCAAGATTGCCTATTCGTTAAATTCACCATTAAAAAAAATGGAGACAGTCCATATTTTAAGTGGCGTAAGTGCCCTAAAATGGGCTATTGATTTAAAAAGATCAGGATATATTAAAGAACTAATCGCCGGGCCAAATTTAGTGGTAACACCTAGAGATGATAATTCCATATTAATTGATAAAAATATTGATAAGATATTACTCCCCTCCGAATGGACTGCGAAATTCTATTCTTCAATTTCACCTGAGATTTCAAATAAAATATTTATTTGGCCTGCCGGAGTTAAATGCGAATTAACTCATAAAAAGAAAAGCGAAAGCTTAAAGTGTTTAATTTATAAAAAAAAGTACTGAACAAAAACTATTTGAACATATTATAAATAAACTAATTTCACTAGAAATACCTTACGAAATTATTATTTATGGGAAATATAAAAAAGAAGATTATCTTAAAAAACTAGATGAAGCCTCTTTTATGATTTATCTTCAGGAAGTTGAAAGTCAGGGCATAGCCCTTCAGGAATCATGGGCTAAGGATGTCCCAACTTTAGTATGGAATAAAGAATTTTTTGTGTATCCAAATATAAATTATAAAGTATCAGATGAAAATATTTCGGCACCATACTTAACTGAGCAAAATGGAATGTTTTTCAAAAATGCAGAAGAATTTGATAATAAACTCCCCATTTTTATAAAGAAACTTAAGTATTTTACACCTGGACAATTTTGTAGGGAAAATTTATCTATAGAGAAAAGTACTGAAATATATGCTAATATTATAAAAAATATACAATTACCATGGATAAAAACCAAAAAGAACAGTTAAAGGCAAAGATTATTAAACTCTACGGATTATATAAACTACAGCATTCTAGAATTAAGAGGATTATAAAAGCACCGTTTAAGACAATACCGCATTTTATAATCATTGCCATAGCATATATCCACCCTTTTAAGATAACTTATAAGACCTTATGGGGTGATAAGATGAGGTTTTATTTACCAGAAGGTAATGCGATAAGATACTACGGATTTTTCGAAGCAAATTTAACGAACTTTTTTATAAACTTCTTTAAAGAAGGAGACATTTTCATTGATATAGGTGCACATGTGGGATTCTATTCAAAACTAGTAAGTAAATTAGTCTCAGAAAGAGGAAAAGTCCACAGCTTTGAGCCTACCCCTAGAACATTTGAATCATTGAAAGAAAATCTATCTCCAAATAAGAACGCAACTCTAAATAATAATGCGGTGCTTAATGAGGAAAAAGAAATCGAGTTCGCTGACTACGGACCAAAGTATAGCGCCTTTAATTCATTTAAAGAGCGAAAATCAAAAGAGATGGGCTTCCTTTCTTCACCAGAAATAATAAGAGTTAAATCAATAAATCTAGATAAATACTGTGCTAGTAAAAATATAAATCCAACACTAATAAAGATCGATGCAGAAGGAGCGGAATACTTAATACTCGGAGGGATGACTAAAATACTAGAAGTTAATAAGCCTGTAGTCACCATTGAAGTTGCAGGAGAAGACGAATGGAAAGATAACTGCAAAAAATCAATAGAAATACTAGAATCAAAAAAATATTTGCCTTTTGAGATAACGCTTGAAGGATATTTAAAGAAACACAAAAGACAAAATACTTATCTATATGATAATTTAGTATTTATTCACTCAGAAAAATTACAGAATTTCAAAAGTTTAATATTAGAATGATAATTATAAAGTTACAAGGCGGCCTCGGAAATCAGATGTTTCAATACGCCTTCGGCCGTGCTTTAGAAATGCAAAAAGTAAGAAAAGGCGAACAGGTTCAGATAAAATTTGATGCTAATTATTATCTAAACAAGGAGTTTAAAAATGTAGATACGCCACGCTATTATCTGCTAGATAAATTTAATACTAAAATTACCTTTGCAAAAAGCGAAGAAATCTTTGCTCTTAATCCCCCACTTAAAAAGTTCTTAATAAAGGCGAAGAATAAAGTGTTTGGCGCATTTTGCAAAAAGAATCCCTATCTATTTGATCCTAAAGAATTTGAAATAAAGGATAATTCCTATATCTTCGGATATTGGCAGACAGAAAAATATTTTAAAAGTATTGAAAAGGAAATAAAAGCTGAGCTCACACTAAAAAACAGCTTTAACCTAGACTCACAAAAAGTTTTTAATAAAATTCAGTCCGACGAAAAATCTGAAAAAGAAACCGTATCTATTCATATCAGAAGAACGGACTATGTAAATATGAAGGTAAATAGTGAATTTTTCGGCACATGCAGTATCGAATATTATCAAAAAGCCGTAAGAGAATTAGAAAGCCGCCTAAAATTAGCGGGCCAGGAAGGTAAAGCCCTCGAACTATATATTTTCTCAGATGATATAAAGTGGGCTAAAGAAAACCTTAAATTTACTTTGTCTGAACCAGGAGACCGATCCGCATCCCCCGCCCTTTGTCCCATGACTTTCGTTTCATGTCCTGAAATACCAGACTATGAGGAAATGATTCTTATGAGCAAATGTAAGCATAATATAATCGCAAATTCTTCTTTTAGCTGGTGGGCGGCATGGCTTAATAAAAATCCAGAGAAAATCGTCATTGCCCCAGAAAAATGGCTTTCAAATTCTAAAATTAAAACCCCAGACGTACTTCCTGATACATGGATTAAAGTCTAAAAGACCTGTAGAATTATACTATGGCAAAAGTATCGATAATCACCCCCACATATAATCGCGCCGGCCTCATAGGAGACGCCATAAAAAGCGTTTTAAAGCAGTCATATAAAGACTGGGAACTAATTATAATAGACGATGGCTCGACTGATAAAACAGAGGAAGCAGTTCATCCGTATCTCACCGACCCACAAATCACTTACATAAAAAACGAATCAAATTTAGGCATTTCTAAAAATAGAAATAAAGGTATTTCCCTTTCGAAGGGAGTGTACATAGCAATGATAGACAGTGATGATGTCTGGCTCGACTCAGAAAAACTTTCGAAACAGGTGAACTTTCTGGATAATAATAGAGAATTCGGAATAGTCGGTACACAGATTACGGGAATAGATAAAGACGGAAAAATCTTAAAACTCTTCCCCGCCTATGAAGTTGAGGATAAAAAGATAAGGCAAAAAATCCTTTTAAGAAATCAATTCGCCCAGTCCAGCATCTTAATTCGCCGTTCTATTCTAGATAAAACTGGAATGTATAATGAAAGCTACAGAGTATGGGAAGACTTTGATCTTTGGACAAGAATCGGCCAAATTTCTAAATTCGCAAATTTAAAAGATTATTCGACAGGTTACCGTATTCATGACGGTTCTATTTCAAATGAACAAAAAGTGAAAAGTGCAAAGTTTCTCCTCTCTCTCATTAGAAAAAATAAAGGAAACTATCCAAATTATTTCCTCGCCACTTTAAAGTGTTATTTAAGGATTTTCCTCGCTTTCCTCCACCTTTAAAATCTTCCTCAAAACCTCTTCGGGGACTTCGACGATCTCTTTTTCCTTTTTTGAATCAGTCTTTTTTTCTATATGAATAGGATGTGTGATAGGCACTCGAGCGGACACATCTCCATCTTTAACCCCAGTCCCGGCCATGCCCGCCCCCTCTGTCTTTTCTACCTTTTTCACTGGTTCCTTCACGAGGGCCTGCAGAGCCTTCTTTAATTCACTGATATTTTCGGCGCTTGGTAATTTATTATTTTTCGCTGGCATTATTTTCCCATCATTTTCCGCCATTTTCTTAACCTCATTTGGAAGATGTTTTTTCGGCAAAAGGGCTGAGAGCGAAACTGGCTCTATTCTCTCCTCAGACTTTTCCACCGTTCTCATATCATTCTTCGGCTCCATCCTAGTCTCTGACTTTGCCTCAGTTTTTGGCAGAGGCTTCGCCTCCACTTTTATTTCAGCCTTTACCTCAGTCTTCTTTGCCGTCTCAGACAATGCCTTTTCCAATGCTTCCTTAAAAGGCTTAGTAGCCTCCACTGCCTTCGGTGCAGAAGTCACAGGGGGTGTAGTAGATGATGTAGCTGGTGATACTGAAGATTTCGGAGTGAATACAGGATTTGGCCGTGGCGAAGGTGGCGAAGACTGTGCTATCTGATTTGGCCTATTTGTCTGTGTCTGAGAATTAGTCTGTGCTAGCGTTTGTGCAGGAGTTTGTGTAGGAGCCTGTGCATGAGTGGCTACAGGCGCTCTTTGTGGCATCGCTCTACTACCTGAGCCACTGCCTGCTCCTCCTCCAGCCCCCGCTCTAGGCGCCGGCGGAACTGGTTCATGCCATTTAACGATTTCATCCTCCACGGTTTTTCTAGTCTTTGAGAAATGCGCGCGTGAGGCTTCCTTTACTCTGTCTGTAAATGTGACGCTAGGCAAAACGATAGGAGGCAAAGTAGTAGCCGAAAAAGGCTGTGAGCTAACGCCGTCTATCATTAGTTTTAAATAAACCTGCGTAAATCCTAAGTTTACGATGTCCTCAGCAGTAAACTGTGGAGCGAATTCTTTTTCGAAAATTTCTGCATCGAAGGCTCCCACTCTGAAAAGAATCATTGTGCCTACGTTACCGAAAACTGCCGCCCTTACTTCCTCCTCCATTTGCTCTATATACTGGTGAGCTATCGTCAGATTAAGCTTATACTTTCTAGCCTCAGATAGAATATCGGCAAAGGATTTGTTTGCAAATGACTGGAATTCGTCCACGAAAAGATAGAAATTCGGAAGAGTTTTTAAAATGCGGTCGGGAATATCGGCGCGGGACATTGCTGCTAGGTAGATTTTCGTAATGAGCATTCCTCCTATAAGATTCGCATTCTGCTCACCCACTCTTCCCTTAGAAAGGTTAACTATAATAATCTTCCTTTCGTCCATCATTTTTCTAATGTCAAAAGATGAACGAGGCTGGCCGATCATATTTCTGATAAGAGCATTCGATGCAAACTGTCCGATTTTATTCTGAATAGCCGGAACTGCTTCAGCTGCCATACGCTCAGTATATTTTGCAAATTCTTCAGTCCAAAAAGACTTAACAGAAGGGTCAGTAACATTATCCACAACCTTCCTTCTATAATCCTTATCAGAAAGCATTCGGTTCACACCGAGAAGCGTAGCATCCGGATACTCCAAAAGTGCGAGGAGTGTGTTACTTAGTATATATTCCATTCGAGCGGACCAAGCATCCACCCAAATCTTCTTAAAAGTACTCATAAGTCCTGAGACCACGAGATGTCGCTTATCAGCATCTACCTGTTCGAGCACATTAAAGGAAACTGGATAGTCCATGTCAAAGGGGGCAAAGTACAGGACATCGTTTATACGGCTCTCTGGAATGTATTCTAGGAGTAATTCAGCTGTTTTACCGTGTGGATCTATAAAGCACATTCCATGACCGTCCAGAATATCCTGGGCAGCCATATTCTCTAGAAGGGTCGACTTTCCCATACCAGTTTTACCTATCACATAGATGTGACGAGTACGGTCTTTTTGCTTAATTCCGAATCTTATTTTTTTGCCTCTCGCATCTGTCTCGGCAAAATGTGTCACTTTATTTTCGTCCATATTCGCTAAATATTATAGCATAAAAAAACCGCAACCCCAGAGTGTAGGGGATGCGGCCGACATCGGAAACAAAAACTTTCTTGGAAAAAATCTCGCTCGTCACGCCGTAGCGAAGGCGGGGGTGCCGAGGAGAATTGCAGAATCCTGCAAAATAGTCCTCTTCCGCTGCTGGGGATCGGGATCAATGTAGTTGTGAGCATTGACCCTCATACCATAGTTACCAGCCAAGCGGTCAAACTGGACCAACCCCACATGTGCGATCCTGTACCGACGGATGCTTTCTGGAAGCTCCATGAAAGCCTTCCATCTTTCGTCCAGGTTTTTGTATTTCACTCTGACTTCATCAATCTTTTCCCAAGCCAGAGACTGCTTATCTAACTCACCAGGTGAATGTGCCATAACCGTGTTTTGTACTGTACTATTTACCCAGTCCATACACGCCGGCTTCCTCTTAAGACAGCGCACAGGGAACTAGCTACCTTTGAAGTAGGACAGTAGAATTAATGTATTAACAAAATAATTAATTTAATTGTCATATGAAATATCATCATTTGTCTTTTGGAGAGAGGTTTTGTATTGAGAAAATGTATAGCGCAGGATCTGCAAT
>JAPLZH010000072.1 GCA_026395105.1 Candidatus Tayloriibacteriota bacterium | reverse complement strand
CTCACGAGGATGGTACGAGAGGCTTTAATGATTAGAAGGCAGATTATCGACCTTTTATCATTAACCATAAAGACTATCAAAAAACTCAAGCCTCCAGATTCTCCACAGTTATCGTTTTGGAATTAAGCGGACAGTAGTGAGATTAAGCGGAATAACTTTGCCTTCATGGCCGGCATTCGAAAGACCTGAAAGTTCTGGAAAAAATACTAAAGGCGGAACTGCTAGTTCTGATATTTCTGGCACAGTAAAAATAGAAAATGGAAGGCAAATAGTAGAAATGACACAGGACGGGCGGGGATATAGCCCTCGGCAGTTTACTATTAAAAAAGGTGTGCCGGTCAAGTGGAAAATAAACAGCGTTAGTCAGTTTACCTGTGCGGCATATATTTCCATGCCAAGCGCTGGAATTTCCAAGCCTCTCACTTCAGGCGAAAATATTTTAGAATTTACGCCGACTAAAGCTGGGAAAATGCCGTTTACATGCTCAATGGGTATGTACACGGGAGTCTTTAATGTAATTGATTAATAAAAAAATGAAAAGCGAAAATTTAAAAATTAGAGGGATGCATTGCGCCAGCTGTGCTGTCATTATAAAAGACAGGCTCGCCAAACTCGACGGCATAAAAAGAGTGGAAGTAAATTACGCTACAGAAAAGGCAAAAGTGGATTTCGATTCGGCAAAAGTGTCTGTCGAGAAAATGAATGAAGAGATCGGGAAACTTGGCTATAGTTTTGTGGATCATGGTAAGCATGAAATGTCCGGCGGGCATGATATGAAAGATATGCATGAAATGAACGATGAGAAAAAAATGAAGAGCAAAGTTTTATTTGCCTTTCCTGTAGCCGGACTCGTTTTTATAATAATGATTTGGGATATTCTAGCTAAATCTTTTTCATCTATTCCAGAACTACCTATTTCCATGGACGTATTTAATACAGTCGGCTTAATACTTTCCACTATCACTTTATTCTGGGTTGGCCAGATTTTTATAAAAGGCGTCGGACGATTTCTAAGATACGGTGTAGCGAATATGGATACACTTGTCGGAATCGGCACTCTTACCGCATATATTTATAGTACCGCTATAACTCTATTTCCGAGTCTCAGAATACTTTTACACTTACCGGAATACACGTATTTCGATGTAATTATAGTCGTCATCGGCTTCGTCACTCTCGGGAAATATTTAGAGGCTAGGTCAAAAGCACGAACGGGTGAGGCGATACAGAAGCTTATGGCCCTTCAGGCAAAGACTGCGCTCGTTTTTAGAGATGGCCGAGAAATGGAAATCTCTATTAGCGAAGTGCAAATAGGTGACACGGTAATAGTAAAACCCGGAACGAAAATTCCGGTGGACGGAAAAATCACAGAAGGTCAGTCAGCTGTCGACGAATCAATGATCACCGGCGAATCTATTCCGGTAGATAAAAAAGTGGGAGATCTGGTCGTCGGGGCCACTTTTAATAAAAACGGTCATTTTAAATTCATAGCCACAAAAGTGGGAAGAGATACTGTCCTTTCACAAATTATTAAAATGGTAGAAGAAGCGCAGGGTTCTAAAGCGCCGATTCAGGATTTAGCTGATAAAGTTTCGAGCATTTTCGTGCCAGTCGTACTCGGCATCTCTTTTTTGACTTTAATTCTTTGGCTAACTTTTGGCACACATGCACTAGGCTTTTCACAGGCACTTTCCTACGGAATACTTTCATTCGTCGGAGTTCTCGTTATAGCCTGCCCGTGTGCGCTCGGACTCGCCACGCCGACGGCCGTCATAGTCGGAATCGGCAAAGGTGCTGAATACGGAATTCTCATTAAAAATGCAGAAGCGCTCGAAAAAATAAATAGCATTGATACTGTGGTTTTAGATAAAACGGGAACGATTACAAAAGGAAAACCAGAAGTGACTGATATTATTTCTTTAGATAGTGGATGGAGCGACTCAGAAATCCTTTTGCTTACGGCTAGTATCGAAAAACTTTCTGAACATCCGCTCGCTGAGGCTATAGTTGCGAATGCAAAAGAAAAGTTCGGCGCGGGTAATAGCGAAGGCGTTAGAGAAAACTTTGCCTTTAAAAAAGTGGAAAATTTTCTAGCACTTGAAGGCATCGGTGTGAAGGGGATAATAGAAGGCAAAAATGTCTATATTCATAAGCCGGCAGGTTCAGAAAATTTAGATAAAATTACGGAATTACAAAAGCAGGGCAAAACAGTCATCGTCGCCGAAGTAAATGAAAAGAAAATCGGCCTATTAGCACTAAGTGATACCTTAAAAGAAGGTGCAAAAGAAATCACAGCTAAACTTCATAAAAAGGGCATTAAAGTGATTATGCTTACAGGAGATAATCATTTATCAGCAGAGTATATAGCGAAACAGGCAGGAATAGATACTGTTATCTCGGAGGTTTTGCCTTCGGAAAAAGCTGGGAAAATCCTCGCACTTCAGGCAGAAGGGAAAAAGGTGGCAATGGCCGGAGACGGTATTAACGATGATCCAGCACTTATGCAGGCGGACGTCGGTATCGCTATGTCTACTGGAACTGATGTGGCCATAGAATCCGCTGGAATTATTCTTTTACACGGAGATGTGAATAAGTTAATACAGGTTTTTGAATTATCCCGCGCTACCATGCGAACTGTAAAGCAAAATTTATTCTGGGCCTTTATTTATAATATTATCGGCATCCCCGTAGCGGCAGGCCTCCTTTATCCTTTATGGGGAATCGTCCTAAATCCTATCTTTGCCGGCTTAGCAATGGCCGGAAGTAGCGTTTCCGTAGTCACGAATTCCCTTCGCTTAAAGGCAAAAAAGTTTAGATAATTCGTAACTCGTCGGCTACTACTTAGTGATGTCCATGGTTACATTATTACTAGGAGTACTAGAAGCTTCGTCATAAATATTTATCAAATCCACTCTGTGAGAACCCGCGTATATATTTGACTGAGGAGAGAAAAGAAGTATCTTTTTATCAGGGGATATATATGAAGGGGTGATGATTCTGCCATTATTATCTGCACTTCCGTCAAAGCGAACCGCAGTTAATTCATTAAAGCCCGAACCATAAATCACTACAGTAGTATTTCCATCCGCTACAGCAGAGGTGGGAAGGATATTTCTTATGTATAATGGTTTTTCCACTATATTAAAGAGTCCGCTTACCTGATCTAGTTCTGGCTTATTCATCGAGCTCTCTCTTAAATGAATTCTGTATTTTCCTGGAGGCATCATTTTACCGACCCAGCCTGAGGATATGAATATTTGTCCGACCTTCCATGAATATGAATCTGTTTGATACTGACCTGATATAATATATCCCATTCCTAATCCAGTAGAATCTTCTAGTAAAATATCATATACGATACCGGATTTTTTAATCCATGAAATATTATAACTAGTATCTGCTGTTAAGTTATCTCCCTCTCTAGGAGAAGTCACTGTTTCAGGAATACTTTTATTTATCGATACATTTAATGTAGGTAAAGATACGGCAGGCTGAGATACGGCTGTGGTTATTTGAGAAATATTACTCGTCATAATACTGCTAGTATTAGTATTTTGACAGCTAGATTTTTTAATTAATGCTCTAGTCATGCTACCGACTAAACCTGTGGCTGGAAGATTATTTGCCTTCTGTAGTTTAATAACAGCTGACTGTGTAGCTTCACCAAACCTGCCGGTCGGTTTTGTATTTAAATACCCTTTTTCTAATAAATAATTTTGCAGAAGTGTAACCTCACCACCTGATGAGGAATTCGTAGAATTTAACTTTAGATCAGAATAGAGTGCTGTACAGGATAGTGCAAAAGCACTTTTCGCTCCAAATGATATAGAGATTCCTGTAAGTATCACAAAGGCTAGAATGGGTAATATTTTTTTCATACTTTGGAAGTATTATAACACAAAAAGTAAATTTGATCCTGTAAGAATTTTTAAAGTACATACGTACAAATATACGGGTGTTAAAGCGCTTTGATCCTAGTACGGGATCAAGGTACATCGAAAGTTCTTTCTTCTTTGGTGCAGTCAGCCGAAGATTTTTAATTTTACTAGTTTAGTATGAACTATTATGCGGCGAAAAATATCTATTGTTCATAGACTGAAATATGTCTAAGGTATCTAGTGAAAATCCGGTCAAAACCATTTTGACCATGAGACGAAAAATGCTGGGACTCTTTAATGGTCCGGCGTTTTCCGTTTATTACACACACATGTCACATATATATTTTCTGTGGTAAAATAGGAAGGTATTGAAAACTTATATTATAAAGTTTATTTAAAAATTATGACTAAAATCACGAAAGTATTACTTACAATAATCGTTGTCGTTATAATCATCCTCGGTTTATGGATGATTTTCGGCGGATCATCAAACGGTAAAAGTACCGCAGATGTTTCTATTAATGAGACCCCCGCAGTGAATCAGGTGAAACAGAATCAGACCCCACCTAATCAGACTCCAGTAGTACAGGAGCCACAGGTTGATTTGACGCCGACTGGTATCTCTAACGATTCTCTAGATAAAGACCTTAAGGCGATAGATACACAGCTAAGCGGAGTCGATACTAATACAGCGAATGTTGATAAAGGTATAAATGATAAGCCTATTACTCAGTAAAATTAAATCACTAATAAATGTCTAATAATATGAATAAAAAATTTATCATACGTACAGCTTTACTCGTCGGAGTATTATTTGCCTTATCAGGGGCTAGCTCTGTCGCTTTGGCAAATGATGATGGAGTCGGTGTATCTGGTACATCTACAGTTGCCACTTCCACAAAGAAAGTTTCTGGTGTTCGGGGTGTTGCTCCAAATGAAAAACTTTTAGCAAAAGATGCAAAGGCTATGGAAAGTGGGAAAAATAAGGCAGGGCAGGAGATCGACCGAAGAATTGCGGGATTAAATAAATTACTAACTTCCATAGGTGAGATGAAAAGAGTTAGTGATGCAGATAAAACCTCCATTAATACTAATATTCAGGCACAGATAACGAGCCTAACAGACCTTAGGGCGAAAATCGCAGCAGATACCGACCTAATGGCTTTAAAAGAAGATGTTAAATCAATAACCGAATCATACCGAATATATGCACTAGTGATTCCTAAGGGACATGTCTTAGCTACTAGTGATGCTATAGCTACTGCCATAAATAGTTTGACGGATATCGGTACTAAATTACAGGCGAGAATTTCTGAAGCACAGGCAGCTGGTAAGGATGTAACTGATCTTCAGTCTTTGGTAAGTGACTTTACTATGAAAATAGCAGATGCAAAGGTCCAGGTTCAGAATACAATGTCCGCTGTTTCTCCACTCGTCCCAGATATGGGTGATAAAACGAAGGCTGACGCGAATAAGGCAGCACTTCAGTTAGCGAAGACTTCTCTTAAGACAGCAAATCAGGATTTAAAGGGAGCTAGACTAGATGCGAATAAGATTATGACAGCACTTAAAAAACTTAAGATATCTCCAAAAGCGACATCTACTCCAGCTACGACAGCCACTTCTACTCAGTAGAGGTCGAGTACCAGTGCTTCCTTAAAAGACTAAATCTGATTAGTGAAGTATAATATATGAATGAAAAAAACGTTCATAGCGCTTTTGGTTCTGCTCCTCATAATCACAGTCTGGCTTTTATCTGCTTCGAAAAGTATTCAAAATACGAAGATTGAAAAAAGTGATCATGTGACAGTTGAAAAACAGACGAGCCCATCTACTGCTGTAGTGGTTACGAAAGATTTAGTGCCAGAAAAACTTTATCTGAAATCTCCTGGAATCTCAGTTTTTCCAGTGAAAATTATTCAGGGAGAACCATTTCTCATCTCAGTGGATATAGGCTCTGGTACGTCGACTATTAAAAATATAACTTTTGATGGCAAAAAAGTCGGCTTCCTAGAATATGAAAAAAAGGTGACTGCTATTTCAGGAATAGACTTAAGTGGAAAAGTTGGAACTTTTAAAGTGATAGCAAATTTTACTAATGGAAGTTCGACTGAAGCTAAAGTAGTAGTTAGTCTAAGGAAAAAAGTAGAGGCTCCGCTCGGTATTCCTGATTCGCTCGGCGGGAATACGAAGGCTAGTCAGGATAAGCTGGTGGCTTCTCTGGTCACCGAAAAGGCTGCGCTTACGAGTTTTCCATCTGCTACCACAGCTTACTGGAGTGAAAAGTTTTCTTGGCCAGTAGAGAAAATTACTGTAACAGATCCTTATGGATATTTTAGGCAGACTGGAGCTTATTCTATTTCTCATAAAGGCACTGATTTCGAGGCGAAAGTGGGAACGGATGTCTTTGCTATGAATGAAGGAGTCGTGCAGGTTTCTCAGGACTATTCTATTTATGGAAAAACTATTATCATTGACCACGGACTGGGCTTAAAAACTCTTTATATGCATTTGTCTAAATCATTAGTGAAAGTGGGCGATAGAGTAAATAAGGGGCAAAAGATAGCACTAAGCGGCGCGACTGGTTATGCAGAAGGGCCACATTTGCATATAAGCGTTTGGATAAATAATGTTTCAGTAGACCCGATGAAATTCATGGATCTATTCAAATAAATATAAGTGAAAACTTTCTTAATCTTTAAACGTAATATTTGCATATGAAAAAATTTATAATTTCTGTTTTAGTTATCGCCGGTTTCTCAATATACGCAGTCTTTAATAGAATAAACGTTAGCCAAGTCTACTCATTATCAGATAATACCTCAGCTACAGTTCCTCCGACCCAGATCCCGACTCCTACTAAGAAGCCTGTTCCTACCGTAACATCTATCCCTGCAACACCTTCGCCTACTACAGTTCCGCGTGGACAGTATGTAGATGGTGAATATACCGGAGATTCTGTGGATGTTTATTATGGGAACATTCAGGTTAAAGCTTTTATTTCAGGTGGGAAATTAACTAATGTTCAGTTTTTAGATTATCCTCAGGATAGAAGCCATTCGGTTCAGATAAGTAAAAAAGCGATGCCGATTCTTACTTCGGAAGCTATTAAAAATCAGAGCGCAAAAGTGAATGCTGTTTCCGGTGCTACTGAAACTAGTAAAGGATTCGTTCAGTCACTCGGTAGCGCACTAGCCAAGGCAAAATAAATTTATGAAAGAATCGAGGATGTTAATGGGGATGCCGATCACTGTCGAAATAGTCGGACAGGGTGACGCTGTAAAAGATGCCGTTAATAAAGCCTTCGAATATTTTCAGTACGTAGATGATAAATTTAGCGTATTTAAACCGAATAGCGAGATTACGAAAATTAATCAGGGGAAAATAAAAGAAAATGAAAGAAGTGATGATATAAAATTAATCTTTGCTCTTTCTGAGCAGACTAAAAAAGAGACGAATGGATATTTCGATATAGTTTCGAGAGGAGGAAGACTTAATCCTTCCGGAATCGTTAAAGGCTGGGCTATTTGGGAAGTGGCAAAACTTATAAAGGGTTTAGGATTTGAGAATTTCTTTGTAGATGCTGGAGGGGACATTCAGGTATTCGGTAAAAATTCAGAGGGAGAATTCTGGAGAATTGGAATTAAGAATCCATTTGATCAAAAAAACATAGTTAAAGCGGTGCGTTTGGAGAATGAAGGAATCGCTACCTCTGGCACATATATTCGGGGACAACATATTTACGATCCCTTTGATAAAAATAAAGTGATTTCGGATATAGTTGGTCTTAGTGTTATAGGACCGAATGTTTATGAGGCGGATAGATTTGCTACGGCCGCTTTTGCCATGGGCAAAAGCGGCCTTGCCTTCATCGCTAGTCGCGGAAATCTCGAAGGCTATATGATAGATAAAGACGGAATCGCCACTATGACCGAAGGCTTTAATAAATACGTGATAAAATAATAAAATAAAAATGCCAAATATTTTACCTAAATTTTTAGATGATTTCTTAAATAAGACGACTATGTATAGAGTGGTTCTGTACTATTTAATGACACTCTGGGCGGCCGCCTTAATTTTGGCAATATTTTCCTTACTCCCATTTAATGCAAAAGATTTAGTACTTTCCTCGATATTTATTCTAGCTATTTGTTGGGCCGTAAATGCTATTTTTGCCTATACCTTTAAAGCTCCGAGTAATCCTGAATCTGTTTTAATTACTGCCTTCATTTTAATTCTTATTATCGACCCCTCTCTTCATATCCTAAATCGTCTTTATACTAGGATATTATATATACAGAGTGCAAAGTCTTTTTTCATAATTTTCGAGGACGATTACTGATACACCACTTTTATTTTTCACTTTTGTAATGTTTACGGAACCGATGACTACTCCTGCTACTCGGAAACTCAGAATGATTTATGGTGCAGTGACAGGTTTCCTATATGCTCCATTTATTAATATAGGCGGGGTATTCTTTACACCAGAAATATCGCTCGCCGTCGGAAATATTTTTTCTTATATTATTAGTCCGAGAAAAAAACTGATTTTAAAACTAGATGGCAAAGTAAACGAAGCCCTCGGTGTATATGACTTTGCCTTTATATCAAACACTGGAATGAATTTTAAGCCAGGCCAGTACATGGAATGGACTCTCGCACATAAAAGTGCGGATAATAGAGGAATTAGACGCTTCTTTACATTAGCCTCATCTCCGACTGAAGATGTTATAAGACTTGGCGCAAAATTCTACGATAATCCTAGTACCTTTAAATCAGCACTTTCGAATTTAGAAAGTGGGGATGAGATAGTGGCTTCCGAGCTGTCAGGAGACTTTATAATGCCGTCTGATAAAAATAAAAAGCTAGCTTTCATAGCCGGCGGAATCGGCGTCACACCTTTCAGAAGCATGATTAAATATTTACTAGATAAAGGCGAAGCGAGATCTGCTGTGCTTCTATACTTAAATCAAAGCGAATCTGAGATAGCCTATAAAGAAATCTTTGATGAGGCAAAGGAAAAATTAGAAATTAAAACAGTTTACATTTTAACAGATGAAAGCCGAATATCTCCAAACTGGACGGGAAGACGAGGAAAACTTTCAGAAAGTATGATTAAAGAAGAAGTACCAGATTATCTAGAAAGAACTTTCTATCTTTCAGGTCCACACGGCATGGTAAATGCCTATGTACAAACTTTGCAAAAAATGGGCGTAAAGAAAGGAAATATTAAGACGGATTATTTCCCGGGGCTGGTGTAGCATTGAAATATTAGTAGTCTATAGAACGTATAAAGAGTGCAATTATAATTTAATCACTTCAAATATGGACTATAAAACACCGGCAAAGATGCCTTCAATCAGGAAGACGATGGAATCCCTTATGGCTAGGAATATTAATGCTATTTATGTGAAAACGAAAGAAGAAGCATTAGAAAAAGTTAAGTCGCTTATACCGGACGGCGCTGAGGTAATGACGGGCAGTTCTACTACACTAGAGGAAATAGGTTTTGTGGATTTACTAAAAAAAGGGAAACATCCTTGGAAAAACCTAAAGAATAAAATAACAGCAGAAAAGGATTCTGCTAAACAAAATGAATTAAGAAAAATAAGTGTTTCTGCAGAATATTTTCTGGGAAGTGCACATGCGATTTCTGAGAACGGTGAATTAGTTTTTACCTCAGCGTCAGGCAGTCAGATACCCTCGTATGCTTTTACAAGTCAAAATGTTATATGGGTAGTCGGTACGCAGAAAATCGTTCCGAATTTAACTGAGGCCTTTAAGCGTGTTAAAGAATACGTTTTCCCATTAGAGGATGAAAGAATGAAGAAAGCTGGTTTTCCTGGAAGCGTTATGGGAATGTGGCTTATTTTCGAAAGGAATATAATGGGCCGTAAATTAAGCGTAATCTTCGTTAATGAAAACCTAGGATTCTGATATACTTACATTGTTCTATGCGCAAAAGCATTGACAATGATTTAATAGCCAAATATTTGAGCGGGGATGAGGAGTCCTTTGCTCTTTTGGTTAGGAAATATACGGATGAGACTTACGGTTTTGCCATGTCTTTTATAAAAAAAGAAGACATTGTCGAAGATATTTTTCAGGACACTTTCTTAAAGGTTTGGAAAAATATTAAAAAGTTTGATCAAAAGAAGGATTTTAAAACGTGGTTTTTCCAGATATTAAGGAATACGATCTTCGACTGGCTTAGAAAGAAGTCGGAACTTCCTTTTTCATATTTCGACGGAGGGGATAGTGGGGATGATAGGGAGTCGAATATTATTTTAGAAACCATTTCAGATGATGAGGAAATTTTGCCTCATAAACTTTTTGAAAAGAAGGAATCTGTAAAGATGGTGACTAAAGCATTGGAAAAGATTTCTCCTTCGCAAAAAGAAGTTTTACTTCTGTATTTTTCAGAAGATTTGAATTTTCGTGAGATAGGCGAGGTGCTAGGCGAATCGATAGATACTGTGAAAAGTCGGTATAGAAGAGCACTGCTCGCCCTTAAAAAAGTCTTGGAAAATATGAATCAAATGCACCAAAATTAGCCATTTAAACGTATATTAACTATGGATGGAGAAATTAGAAATACATTTAAGCAAATAACGAGCAAAAAACCTGAAAAAGCCTTATCTGACAGGCTTATTCTTCATTTAGGTGTTTTTATAGAGAAAAGAAGAATAAACAGACGAATAACTTTTACATCGCTCGGTGCTTTCGGAATAATAGCTTCAGCTCCTGCGCTTTACTATTCTGGATCGGCTTTAATTCAGTCCGAATTCTTTCAGTATCTATCCCTTTTGCTTTCGGATGGAAAAATGGTTTTGTCGAATATAGGGGATTATGCGCAGATAATGCTAGAGTCTGTTCCTTTTATGAGCATGCTCGGGCTATTCGTCGGTATATTAGTCGCGATCATTTCGATCAGAATATCATTAATACAAATTTATGGACAAAGAAAACTTATTCAAATCTAAGGTTTTTAAAAGAACTTTCTGGATTCTGGTCGGGATCATACTCGCCATTTTGATTTTTAGGATGGGAATGTTCGTCGGTTACAGAAGAGCATCTTTTTCTTTCGAATGGGGAAATAATTATTTTAGGAACTTTGCCGGAGGAAAAATGGGAGACCGTGATGGCCCGAATGGTCCGCTCGGAATGGGAGAAGATAGAGATTTCATAGATGCACACGGAGCCTTCGGACAGATTATAAAAATAGAAGGAAACAGTATTTTTTCAAAAGGATCGGATGGAGTAGAAAGGGTCATCACTGCCAGCACGAGTACAGAGATAAGAAGATTCAAAGAGATGATTAAGTTTTCAGATTTAAAATCAGATGATCGTATAGTCGTTATAGGAAGACCTGACAGCGCAGGTAAAATAGAGGCGAAATTTATCAGAGTCTTACCACCATTAAAATAATATGAAAAATAAATTTAGAAAAATAGGTGCTTGGATGGGAAATCATAAAGTCGCTTCGACTTTTATCATAGTGGTCGTAATCATTGTGGCATATTTTGCCTACGGACTAATTAAAGGTAGCTCTATAGTTACGACTTATCAGACAGCGAAGGTCAGAAAAGGTAATATCGTGTTATCTATATCTGGAACAGGTCAGGTGGAGGCAGATAATCAGGTAGATTTAAAGGTAAAAGGAACCGGAGGTCCAGTTACTAATTTGAAAGTTACTCAGGGGCAAATGGTAGAGGCGGGTCAGATTATCGCTGTTATAGATGACAGAAGTCTCTATGCTTCTCTCGTTCAGGCCAGAGCCAGCCTAGGATCTGCTAAGGCAAATTATCAGAAGTTAGTAAACGGAGCTACTGTGCAGGATGTACAAATAAGTAAAACATCAGTAGATACTGCGAAGGTGTCATTAAATAGCGCTGCGCGAGATGCTTATTTAAAAGTTGAGGATGCTGTGAGGAATAAAATAGATGTTCTTTTTAAGAATCCTGAAACAGTTAACCCTTTGATTATAGTCCGTACACAAACTGATGCGATGGCTAATGATATAAATACGTCTAGATTAGTCCTTTCTGAAAAGTTAAATAATACGAAAGCTGATCTATCCACTGATAAGCTCGTCACGGATGTCGGGGATCTTTTAGATTCTTCAAAGACTTTTATGGATAAATTAGGCCTGATTGTGAATGTTTTATCTGCAAATAATACAGGATTAACACAGGCACAAATAGATAATTATAGAGCGACGGTAAACTCTGCTTCTCAGGAAATAAGTTCGACTATCGATTCATTAGTGTCAGCGAAGTCTTCATTAGAATCAGCAAATAATAATCTAAATCTAAAGGTGGCCCCTCCGAGATCTGAAGATGTCACATCAGCTCAGTCACAGCTAGACAGCGCTGAGGCATCTTTACTTAATGCTCAAAATAACTATGATGACAGCATAATCAAAGCTCCTTTTGCCGGTCAGGTCGCTGCATTAAACGTCTCTCTCGGAGATGTCGTAGATTCTAGTACGGTAGTAGCATCAGTCATAACGAAAGAAAAAATAGCAAAGATTTCTCTAAACGAAATAGACACAGCAAAAATAGCGTTAGGGGATAAGGTTAAACTTTCTTTTGACGCCCTTCCGAATTTATCTTTAGATGGACAGGTAGTTCAGATAGATAATATAGGAACTGTAGCTCAGGGAGTCGTCTCATATGTGGTTAAAATATCATTTAATACTGATGATCAAAGAATTAAAGTCGGTATGAGTGTCTCGTCGGCTATTATCGGTGATGAGAGGACTGGTGTCCTGATAGTTCCTAGTTCTGCTACCTCTAGCTACCCCTCAAGTAGGACACTCGAACTTAATAATGAATAATACTCTGTTGCTGTCCTAAACTCAATACACTCCCTAGGTCGGTCATTCAAGAAGGAATGGATTTCATCTAAATCTTCTTGAGTAACGGTAC
>JAPLZH010000050.1 GCA_026395105.1 Candidatus Tayloriibacteriota bacterium | reverse complement strand
TAGTACCGTTACTCAAGAAGATTTAGATGAAATCCATTCCTTCTTGAATGACCGACCTAGGGAGTGTATTGAGTTTAGGACAGCAACAGAGTATTATTCATTATTAAGTTCGAGTGTCCTACTTGAGGGGTAGCTAGAGGTTCTCCCGACTTCATAGTCCTCACACTAACCGGAATCATTTGAGACATACTAGCTAGGTTCCTCTTTTTCGTCCGTTTGTTGTGGTTTGCCGTGATCTGATCCGACAGACGAAAATCCATGTGAAATGTTACGCCTGTATGCAAAAAATGTAAAGGAGCGAACTGTGTTTATCTTAATTCATTAAGTTTCGGCTGTGATGAATTAATAGTAAATGGAAAAGTTTTATATGACTGACCACTCTCACCTTCTGTTACTTTTAATTCAGCGATGAATGATTTATTTTGCTCTTTTCCTATTTGATCAAAGATAAAATTTCCTAGAGAGTAGAAAATGGTTTTGCCTTTATAATTTTCTATTTGTTCGGTAACGTGCGGATGATGGCCGAATATGGCGTCAGCACCACTGTCTATTAGGGTGTGCGCGATTTCTATTTGCCCTTCTGTAGCCGTCTTCCGATACTCTTCGCCCCAGTGAATACTTACAAACACATAATGAGCGAGTGTGGATGAAGCTGTCATAGTGGTCGTAGTGGCGGTCATGTCTATCCCAGATTTCAAACTTTTTACTAAATCATAAAACTTTTCGAGCGGAATAGGTGGTGGCGAAATGGTTAAATCAATGCTAATAAAAGCTAGTTTTTTGCCTTTCACTTCCTCTATATAATAACTGTCTGAAATATTCTTCCCTCCTCCGGCAAATTTGATTCCAGCCTGAGCGAGATATTTCCGAGTATCATCGAGGCCATTTTGAAAACAGTCGAAAGAATGATTATTGCCGAGGCTGACATTAGTTATACCTCTGTCACGAAGCAGAATCGACGTGTTTGTGGCAAAGCGAAAGCTATATGGTTTATCCTGGCAAACTTTCGTGCTCGTAATAGGACCTTCCAGATTTCCTATAACAATGTCACTTTTGTCACCACTTATTGCTTCAAAATTCCCTCCGTCAAAGCGAATAAATTCAAACGGATCCGTGCTTTTTAAAATATCTTTGCCAACCTTTCGGCCGAACATCATATCACCGAGAGCGATAACAGTGATTTCGACAGAGCGCGCCTGAGTAGTCTTTTCTATAACTGGAATTTCTATAATCTGTGTTTCGGCCGGCTTTAAATAATAAAAAAATATAAAGCAAAAAACCGCGAGGACTAAAATGAATATTAATATATAAAGTCTTTTTGACATATTCCTTACTAATATTTCAGGCACATTTCTTTTGCCTTTTTCATCATTTGATCTCCGCGCTCGCCCCAGTCGAAGTCTTTTTTATAATCATCTGGATTAATGAGTTTCATATCTGTGATATCTCCTGCTGGATCGGACACGAATGGACCGTACGGCTCTACTTTCGCAGCGAAACGAATTTGATAAATTTTCTCTTCAGTCTTAGTATCAGTCACTGTATCATAGCCCAGAGGAAATAATTCTAAGACTTTCATATTCGATTCTTCTTTTATTTCCCGAACTATACATTCCTCAAATGTCTCACCATCTTCTCGCCCACCTCCGGGCATTTCCCATATTCCTCTATCTTTTGCATATACCAAAACAAGCTTTTCTCCATAAAAACAAAGAGCTCCAGCAGCGTCCGCATTTAAATGGCGAATGGAATCGAAATTATCTAATTCCTCATAAATTATCATTTTATTTAAATATTATAGACTCAGTCAAAACCTTAAAAATATCTAGGTAATCATATGTATTATTCTTACTAGATTCGGCGAGGCCGGTAAAAGTATAGATAGAGCCTTTATAAAGAAAAGAAAGAGAATAACCTTCTACGTAAGACGAAAAGACTTTTTTAGTATCATCTATTATATTATCATTTTCATAGGCTTTAATGCCCTTCAGATTTATATATCGCCCTTTCACATTTGAAATATCTGCCTTTTTAATAATCCAGTCATTATCTGCTATTTTATTTGCAAAATCTTTTTCATCACTATCTGGATAAACAGAGACTGATATATAATCCTTAAAAGGGTCTATAGCATTCTCAAACGGTGAATCGAAATAAACGACGTAATCCCCATTCCTATCTTCAGATGTAGTACTAACTTTCCAGGCATTTGGATATTTGAAAGAAATATCATCTAGCTCATATTTCGCATTTAGATTATCTTCTGCTGTATGGCTTTTATCTATATAAATAGATGGATATATACGAGTACCGCTAGCATTCGCTATGAAATCTCTGATAAAGCTACCTCTTAGTACAAAACCTAAATTCGAACCATTGGTAAATGTAGCATCCGAAAGTATTCCGTAATCACAGCCATCACTTCCGCCTATAGCTACTCCGCCAGAAGTGCCGTGATTCGCCACAGCAGAAACCTTAATCCATTCTTTTTTATTATCAGAAAAACCGCTAACTATTCCGTCTGTTAAGGTCAAAGAGTCTCCGCCGACGCTCGGATATCCGAGTAAATAAACTTTTCTCCCAGCTACAATGTCTGGATAATGACTTCTCCTGCACATAGTCGAGATAGCATCATAAGCATCCTTCTTTTCTGGAGGGAATGGATATACTTTGCCTTTACTATCAGGCGTAGAAGTTTTTCGGAGCGGTAGTAATGCATAATCTATTCCTAAAATTTCCTCTTTTTTTATAGTACTTTTTAAATCATGATAGACCAGAGGAATCCCTGTATCATAAATAGATTCGTAGAACGTACCATCATCTGGATTAGGGAAATATACTTTACAGCCGTGATATTTTCCGTCGGAGGCGAGCACCACATGAGCATTCGTCTCTACATACGGCTCTTTATTTTCGCTCGTGAGGAAATATAGTCCCGTTCCAGTTCGAGCATTATTATTAGTATCATTTTCAAAGCATTCTACTTTCACAACGGATGGGCTAATATCCGTACGAATTACTTTTAGAATATCTTCTTCTGTATAGTCAGGATTTAGTAAATAATAAACGAGGACAAAGAGGAATACGAGGCCGATTAAGAAAACAAACGCCCCAAAAATCTTAAGTATGTTTTTTACTATTTTCTTCGAGGGCTTTTTTAGAATTATTTCACTGTCCATAAATATTGTACTCTAACATGATAACATAAATCGGCGGATGATTATTTAATTCTGTGACTTAGTAGGATGCGGTAGCGTGATTATGTGACGTCTCCGATTATAGGAATAGCGAACCTTTTATGACCATGAGCTATTTTGCCCATGTCTTTCCCTGCTGCATTTTTACTAGAGGCTAGATAGACTGAGCGTGAGCCGAAGCGGTGATCCAGCTTATCCATTACTTTTAATACTTCCCTGATCTTTTCGTCTTTTTCTGACTGGCCAAAAAGGTCTTTTTTAATACCGAGGTCTGGTAGAAGGCGGAATATAGTTATGCCGGTAGAGCGGTATAGTAAGTGCGGGTCAAAAATATCGTCAAAGTGCGCGTTTATAGCTTTAATAATATCCTGCGGGGCGGAAGTTTCCTGAGGCAAAGTAATTTCCTTTCTTATATATCTAAAATCCTTTGTTTTTAAGAAAAAAGAAAAACAGAGCGTGGCGAGTCCGCATTTTCTAGCCTTAAAGCAGGCATCCTCTGCGTGAATAGAGAGTTCTGCTAAGAGGAACTTTTTACTATTCGTCGGTGGTTTAAAAGTACCAGTCTTCTGTATACTTTTATATTCATGCTTCCCTGATGAGTCTATGGGAAAGACTGATTCGCCGTTAATTTCTCTCCAGAGATCGTGGTACGGTGAGGCTAAGGTTTCCTTTATCCACCACTCCGGCTTATTTTTAAATTCTCCGGCTGTTTTAATACCGAATTTAGCGAGGAGGGCACTCGTCTGTGGACCGATACCCCAGATTTTTCCGACGGCTAGGCCATTTAGAAATTCGTCTATCTTATCCGCCGAAATCACAGTAAGCCCCGAAGGCTTTTGCCATTTAGAAGCCACTTTCGCTAAGACTTTATTCGGCGCTAGGCCGAGTGATACTGTGATGCCGAGTTCCCTTTCCACTTCTTCTTTAATTTTCCGAGCGAGGATTTCATAAGACGGACCGCTGTCTGTGATGTCCGCAAAGCATTCATCTATACTGTATTCTTCCACCACATCAGTATATCTTCGAACGATATTAAACATCCTTTTTGAAAAGATTCCATATGAATCATAGTGTGAATGAACGACTATTATCTCTGGGCAAATTTTGCGAATTTGAAAGATGGGCATGCCCCTTATGACTCCCTTCGCCTTCGCTTCATAACTAACGGCCGAAGCTATACTTCTCTCACCGCCAGTTACTACGCATTTGCCTTTTAGAGCAGGATTCATAGCCACTTCACAGGATACGAAGAAAGCATCCCCGTCTATATGGATTACTGCCTTCTTAAGAGACTTTGGATTTGACATAAAGATAAATGGGTATATAATATAGGTACATTTTGCTCCGTAATTGGAGTTCCGAGAAAGCCCCGAAAGGGGCTTTCGTTTTATCTAAAAAAGCTTTTAATAATATCTATGACTTTTTCAAAATTACTATTATCTAGTTCTCCTATCTTTCTAAGTAATCTTCTACTACTAAGTGTTCTAAGCTGGGATAAATTAATTATATTCTCTTCTCCATAAATATTTAAGAATTCAAAGAAGTATTTTCCGGATTTCATCTTACTGGAAATAGGTGCTATTAATGAGGAATCTTTATTAAAAACTTTTATTACGAGGACAGGTCTTTCGAAATGATCATTCTTTCCATTTGTCTCAACACCGATATTCTGACCCACACTAGCCCACCAAATTTCCCTTTTATTAGGAAAGGGACTTCTATCTAGGAAGTGTATTTTTGGCTTTAAGATAGCCCAATCTTTGAAAAGTTTTAATAAATCTTCCTTTGTCTTCATTAATTATTTGCATTTATTTATACTTTCTAACCACCGCTTTAACGACCGCCTCTATGGAAAGTTCTATGCGCGGAAAAATAGGCCTAAATTTAGGATTCGCTGCTTCTAAATACGGAATACCGGCGCGGACTTTATAGTATTTCATAGTGTATCCACCATCTATGCGGGCTATGACTATCTCTCCAGCACGCGGAGCTTTTCCTTTCTCTACTATAACCATATCTCCTTCACGAATTCCGGCATTTATCATAGAGTCACCCTTCACGCGGAGAATATAGCTGGATTCTTTATTCGGTACTAAATATTCATCTAGACTCATAGTGTCTAAAGTTTCCTCATCTGCTACAGAAGGAAAACCGGCTTCTATAAGGCCGAGGATTTTAATCTCACCCCAAAGCTCCGCAGGCACGAGCGTACCAGAGGAATCTTTAGAGAGATAACCTTCTTCTATAAGCTTCTCGGCGAGCCTATAGGCACTGTCCTTTGACTTAAAGCCGTAGAGCTCTGCTAATTCACTGTAAGAAGGCATCCTTCTTCGTGATTTATAAAATGCGCGTAATTTTGAAATATCTGTTTTGATCATGCATCCATTATACACGAACGTACGTTCGCTTGTAAATGTTTACACTGTTGAAAACTTATTTCTTATTTTTTTCCCTTACTTTTTCTTAGCCTTTTTGCTCCAGTCTCCTCCATTTAGTCTGTTAGATTCTGATTTAGCATGCCAGTCATGAGGATCTGTAGCGTGGATTTTATCCCACATTTTTCTGGCTGATTCCGTGAAAAGCTTTGCCTTAACTTTTTCTTTTCGACTATCTGAAAATATTTTCCCCACTGTATGCCCTCCCGCCTTTAATTCTTCAATCTCTAATTCACAGTCTAAATTATCTGCATCTTTAACGATTTTTGCCTCTATCGATTCCCTCTTTTCATATTCTGCAAAAAGAATTAAAGATTCTTCCTCATGAATAGTATCGGCAAAGATTTCTTTTACAGCCTTTTCTTCAAATCTGGTGACGTACTGTCTGGAAAGGTAATGCACGTCCCCCGTTCTACTCTCAGGCAAATCATGCAAAAGGGCGATTTTCAGAATCTTTTCGTGATTTCCGACGCCCTCCATTTTTGCCAAAGTTAAGGCTATCCACATTACTCTAAAAGTATGCTCGACATTCGTGGCTACGCCTGGAATAAGAAACTGCCTCCACATCCTAGGAACGAATCTAAATGCGCTGATTTCATAAAGTAATTCTGTATTTCTTTTGTCTTTGCCGACATTTTCTTTTTTCATTTTGGTAATTTAAATTGTAAACTGTGTGTTTATTGTAGCATTTTCATAATTCATTTCCAAAAATAATGATTTTGATGGATTTAATTAAGAAAACTTACAGAAACGAGTGGCTCACCATAAATGACCAAATAAGTCAATAAAAATCGTGTTGGAGCACTAGTGTCCGCTTAAAAATCCCTCCACATAGAAAAAACCCTTAGGATAAGGGATAATATGTTTATCGAAACCATTATCAACTTAATACTGCCTAAGGGCTCTTTCGTATGCATTATTCTAGCACAATTTTTAGTCAGA
>JAPLZH010000077.1 GCA_026395105.1 Candidatus Tayloriibacteriota bacterium | reverse complement strand
TCACGAGGATGGTACGAGAGGCTTTAATGATTAGAAGGCAGATTATCGACCTTTTATCATTAACCATAAAGACTATCAAAAAACTCAAGCCTCCAGATTCTCCACAGTTATCGTTTTGGAATTAAGCGGACAGTAGTGAATTCTATTAGGAAAAAACAATAGTTGCTATCGTTTGTTATATTGGGTATAATCGTGTATTATTGTGTATAGTTGATTTATAAACAATTTTATGGAAGAAAATCGCTTCAACAAAAGAATACCACTATCCCAAGACATCCTAGCTAGAATTTCCAAAATAGACCAATTCCAAGGTCTCTGGCAGGGAAGTCTTCGCCTTAGCCCGCAAATTCTCGGGCGTCTTAAGGCGTTCGTAGTTATCACCTCAACGGGTGCTTCCACCCGTATCGAGGGTGCAAAAATGACGGATGAAGAAATCGCTTGCTTTCTGCGCGGTCTTAAAGAAAACGCACCGAAGGGTCTTGATCAGGAAGAAGTAGCCGGTTATGCCGACCTAATCGGTCGCATATTCGACAGCTGGAAGACCATGAAATTAACCGAAGGTTGGATACAGCAATTTCATAGCATTCTCCTTAATTTTTCAGAGAAGGATAAAACACACAAAGGAAAATACAAAGATGGCGACAATAAAGTCATCATGACCAACGATAAAAAACAAGACGTCGTACTTTTTAACCCTACACATTCATATCTTGTAAAAGGAGAAATGCTCGCGGCTATAGAATGGACAAATGGACAGCTAGAAAGTCGACAAATCCATCCTCTACTCGTGATAGCAAACTTTGTTTTTGAATTCCTCGCCATTCACCCCTTTTCTGATGGTAATGGACGAGTTAGTCGTGCGCTTACTAACTTCCTACTTCTTCAGGCGGGATATAGTTATGTGCCGTATGTCTCACTTGATGAGATTATCGAACAAACGAAAGTAGATTATTACTTAGCGCTCAGAGCGACGCAAAAGAATCATGGAACTGACCACGAAGATATCACTCCATGGGTCGATTATTTCTTAACTGCACTTACAGAACAAACAGAGCGAGCTCGAAAGATTATGGATGAAGACCAACCAGAAAAACTTCTCTCTCAAAAACAGAAGGAGATATTCGAACTATTTAACGAAGGCAAAGAAATAGGAGTGGCGGAAGTTGTCACACTTCTCGAAGGCAGAATAGAGAGAGAAACCATTAAACAAGCACTATCAAGGCTGGTGAAATTAAAACTCCTTGAACGAGTCGGTCAAGGCCGAGGAACTAGGTATGTAAAAGTATAATTTTAATTCAAGAATATGGATGAGTATAATCATTTGAAGATTGAGAAAAAATGGCAGAGCTTTTGGGATAAAAAAAAGCTCTATAAAGCAAAGGAAAATCCGAAAAAGAAAAAGTTTTACGGATTAATAGAGTTTCCGTATCCGTCTGGGGACGGTCTTCATGTCGGCCATATCAAAAGTAATACCGCAATGGACATTATTTGCCGTAAAAGGCGCGCCGAGGGCTTCGAAGTGCTTTACCCTATAGGCTGGGACGCATTCGGCCTTCCTACGGAGAATTATGCCATTAAGCATAAAATGCATCCTATCGACGTTACTAAGAAAAACACAGATATTTTCAGAAAACAGTTAAAAGCAGGCGGTTTCTCATTTGACTGGGACCGTGAAATAAATACCACAGATCCTAAATACTATAAATGGACTCAGTGGATTTTCCTCAAACTTCTCGAAAATAATTTGGCATATAAAAAGAAAATGCCTATAAACTGGTGTCCGAAAGATAAAACCGGCCTCGCTAATGAGGAGGTCGTGGATGGCAAATGTGAAAGATGCGGAACTCCAGTCGAAAAGAAGGAAAAGGAACAATGGATGCTCGCCATCACTAAATACGCTGACCGCCTAGATAAAGACCTAGACGACGTAGACTTCCTAGAAAAGATAAAAATTCAGCAGAGAAACTGGATAGGGCGAAGTGAGGGGGCAAATTTGAAATTTAAAATAGAAGGCACAGAAGAATTTATAAACATTTTTACGACGAGAATCGACACTATTTATTCTGGAACTTTCATTATTCTCTCACCAGAGCATCCAGCGCTTTTGAAATTTAAAAGCAAAATAACTAACTGGAATGAAGTTTCAGAATATATTGAAAAGTCAAAGAAAGAAACTGATATAGAAAGAATGGCAGAAGGAAAAGACTGGACAGGAGTACCACTAAAAGGCCTTTCTGTTATAAATCCAGCTACGAGTGAAAAAATGCCAGTGTGGATAGCAGATTTCGTCCTCGCTCACTATGGAACTGGCGCGGTCTTTGCTGATGCACATGATACTAGAGACTTTTATTTAGCAAAAAAATACGGACTTAAATTAAAAGTCTCAATAAAGCCGAAAAATGTAAGCGAAGAAGAACTCGAAAAAATTACGAAATTTGAAAAGTGTTTTGAAGAAGAAGGCATTCTGTTTAACTCTGATCAGTTTGATGACTTAACTTCAGAAGAAGCTCGACCTAAAATAATTTCTTGGCTAAAAGGCAAAGGATTAGCTGAATCAGTAACGAACTTCAAACTCCGCGACTGGATTTTCTCCCGTCAGCATTACTGGGGTGAGCCGATTCCCGTCGTTCACTGCGAAAAATGCGGAATGGTTCCGCTTTCTGAAAAAGATTTACCTTTAAAACTTCCGAATGTGAAGAATTATGAGCCTACAGACACTGGTGAGTCACCGCTCTCAGCTATCACTAAATGGGTTAATACTAAATGCCCTAAGTGCAAAGGGAAGGCACGCCGTGAGACGGACACAATGCCAAACTGGGCCGGTTCCAGCTGGTACTATCTTCGCTATACAGATCCGAAGAATTCTAAAAAGTTTGCTGATCCGAAAAACCTAAAGTACTGGACACCTGTGGACTGGTATAACGGCGGGATGGAGCATACCACTTTGCACTTACTATATTCTAGATTCTGGCATAAATTCCTTTATGATATGAAGCTCGTTCCTACTAAAGAGCCGTATCAGAAGCGAACTTCACACGGAATGATACTCGCGCCGGACGGCGAAAAGATGTCGAAGTCCCGCGGAAATGTCATAAATCCAGACGATATTATTAAGCAGTTTGGTGCTGACAGTTTACGCGTCTATGAAATGTTCATGGGGCCTTTTGATCAGGCTATTGCTTGGAATCCTGATAGCATAGTCGGCGTTCGCAGATTCATAGAGAGGGTCTGGAGATTAACTGATAAAATCAGTGCAAAAAAACAGGTAGAAAATAAAAAGCTAGACACATTAATTCACCAGACTGTTAAGAAAGTTACAGAAGATATAGAGGCGATGAAATTTAATACCTCCATCAGTCAGATGATGATATGTGTAAATGAAATGGAGAAGGCTGCCGAAGTTTCGAAAGAAAACTTTGAACTATTTGTGAAAGTTCTTTCTCCTTTTGCCCCTCATGTTACTGAGGAAATCTGGAGTAAGATGGGTCATAAAAAATCCATCCATACTGAAGAATGGCCAAAGTTTGATAAGGCAAAAATAGTGGAGGATATAGCTAAGATAATCATACAGATTAATGGCAAAATGAGAGGAATGATAGAGATACCGATGAATAGTCAAAATACAGAAATAGAGGCTAGGATAAAGGACGAAAAGGGAATTAATAAATGGTTAGAAGGGAAGAAAATTATAAAGATAATTCACGTGCCGAATAGATTAGCGAATATAGTGACAGATTAGCAAAAGCATTGCATTATGATATTAAGTATGGTAGCCTCTAGCTACCCCTCAAGTAGGACACTCGAACTTAATAATGAATAATACTCTGTTGCTGTCCTAAACTCAATACACTCCCTAGGTCGGTCATTCAAGAAGGAATGGATTTCATCTAAATCTTCTTGAGTAACGGTAC
>JAPLZH010000053.1 GCA_026395105.1 Candidatus Tayloriibacteriota bacterium | reverse complement strand
TGCCTAATACTAGGTTTCTCTTTTTTTCCTAGGTTTTGTGTGTTAACTTGCTTTACTACTTTTGGTAAAGAGGATTTACCACTTCTGGTTAACTCTCTTAACTGGTTAATTTCGTTTACTACTTTATCCACATCCATATGCAGGTTTAATTTGTAGCGATTTCCCATTGATCGCTGTTGTACAAAAACCACCCCTACCTTGATAAGATTTTGGAGTGCTGTGTTTACCGCTGGTCGAGATAGACCTGTGCCATAGTCGAGTTGTTTTCCTTGTCGAGACTTGATGCCGTGTTCAAACTGGGAGAAGCTTATGTTGTCTTCTTCTTTATGAAATCCGAACGTGCGCCTACATATGTAAAGTAAGCATCTAGCCTCTGCTTCAGAAATGCGCGGAAGAACAAGATCCAAAATTACATTTGGAATCTGTGAACTATTTGGTATTAAGTTGTATTTTGTTTCATCCATATGTTTTTTATGAAGAGAGAAAGCATCGATAAGCCCTATCGATGTTTCCTCTCTTCTTTTGTAAGACTGGTGCCACAGACCTACTCGGGGACTACGCCCCCGATCTCAGCCCTCATGCCACTGGATCAGGGCTGAGTCAGTGGCTTAGTGATTTTTACTTGCCACTTTTTGCTGTAGCTTTGACAGCAGACTTTTTTGGTTTGTCTTCTGTCTTTGAGTCTCTAAGTTCCTTGTCGAATTTCTGCTCTGGAGTTAGCTCTGGTGGAAGTTCGCCTTTTAATTCAGCGATTTTCTTTTGAGCAAATTCCTGTATTCGAGCGTATCCATCCTCGAGAACTTCTGGTCTCATTGCCTCAATTGCGGACCAACTTCTTGTTTGGAAGGCATACTCAAGTGCATCAGTTTTATTTTTCTTTTCCTGTGCGCCTGTACTTGGCCAGATTGATACAAGGTATCCTTCTATTTCTTCAAGCCAACGCTTTCTTTCAAGGACCCACTTACGTTTATCTTCTTCTGTCTTGATCAACTCACCGGCATCTCGCTCTACCGGATTGAATCGTGCTGTTGAAGGATCCTTGATGACCGCCTCGATAGCAGGTGCAAAGTCTTCATAGGTTGGATTCTTGAAAACCTTTCCATCTAGGAGATTGCCTCGTCCTTTTAGGACCGTAGCTTGTCTCCACACCTCACGCTTTTTACGTTCGATGAGTTCATGTCGCTCCATAAGTACCAAGACATCAAATTCGTACGCTGCGTTCTTTTCCGCTTGCATCTTCACTCCCGTCTTTGTAAATTCTTTACGACCATCCTCATCTACTTCTTGTTCCATTCGATCTGACACACGACCAGTGGCGATAATGTGTAGAGGCGATTGAACCATTGGAATCGAGAAGTATTTATTCCACTCAGACTTGATTGCCATCCAGTCTTGAATTTGGAATGTTTGACGATTAAGCTTTCGCTTGTACGCCTCTTGGAAGTCCATCCATATATGTGTGATACTATCGAGCACCATAATGTCTGAATATCCTTCAGAGCAGAGCTTCATTGCTGTTACCAAATCAGCGAGTGAGTGAGTCTCACGTACCATCGCTTCGATTCCATGCTCTTTAAAGAGTGGGACCAAAAACTTTGATGCTTTCTCGGTGTCGATAAGAACAATAGGTTTCTTGCTTCCGATCTTCTTATGAAGACCAATTGCTACTAATGCGGCGGACCAACTTTTACCAGTTCCTGGTTCTCCTTCAAATGCCGCTTTGAAGAAGGGCTTGGTGTTACCGATGGCAGTGAAGAAGTTTTCTTCTTTTGTTGCGATCGGAACGTGACTTCGTTCTAGTGTTTGCATAATTTTTGCTTGACTCGACGAAGAGGTCTTGATACTATGTATCTGTCTTAAGGGATCTCCTCGTCGGAGGTCTTTTATTTTTTAAATAACTTAGTAATTCTTTTGTCAGCCTCTGCTAACATCGTTTTGTTAATCTGACTCATGATTTCGGTAAACAATCCATCACGAATTATTCCGTGTGCCATTACAATTGCTTTCTCGTTTTCGGCATCAAGATTGGTTAGCTTTCCCATGATGTCTCCGGTGAATTCTGCTACTTCGTCGAGCATGTGAGCGAGGATTTGTTCATCAACAATTGCTGGTGCCTTATCCTTCACTAACTTCACCGCTTCTCTCGACAAAGCTTTCATTTTTTCTTGCGCTGGTGTCATGTTCTAATTCTTGGACCCGTTGCTGACGAATCTCTTTTAATTCAATGAGTTGTGAGCCATTTACCTTCGAGTATTAAGGCTGGTATGCCATATCTTCGGTAAGTAACGACTCGAGTTTTTCTGAGGTTTTTCATTTTGGTAGTTCATATATTTGCTCTCTCGGAAAAGCAATTTATTCACTACCTGACCTCGAGCTGTTCGTGAGGACAAAATGCGGTAAAGAAACTTTTTATTTTTTCTGCGTTTCCTTTCCCTCCAATTTGCCACTGCTTGATTTGCTCAGGTGGGCGTTTATCTTTATAGTCGTAGATTGTTACAATCGTTCGACCGTCAAGACTTTTGAATGCCCATTCGTACCTCACTTTGCCGTCACCGGAGTACCACGCATTTTCCTGCGTGCAGTCATGTGGAAATCCAAATCTGTTGCACAACTGATTGTATGTAGTTGTGATTGATCCTCGTCCACTTGTTCCTATCCGGTCACGACTTGTCGCTTTTACGAATCTCATAGGGTGTGATTAATTTGGTTAATAATATTTTTCGACCCTGCCAATATAAAAATGGCAGTCACGGGCAAACGACTCGGGTGAATCATTTGCCCATGACTGCCAGGAAATTGTTTTTGTAAAACAAAAAACACCCGCAAGGGTGTTAATTGATACTCAAGTATTAAATTATGTGTTTAGAAATATGGTTGTATTGAAATTTTATATTTGCGACATTTTCATTTACGATGTGCGCATTGCCGACTTGACAAGCAATAAGGCTTATTGGACGACATTGAGCTATTAATGAATACGGGCTTTAAAGCCTCATAAACACGCTATCCCCCGCGAGTCCGGAAACATTACAAAACGGATATGCAATTATATTTCTAGAAAAAGTTTGAGTTTATTTATCGAAATAAATTTTGTCACATAACAGTCTAAACCTATATCATTTGTCGGCTCGGAAAAATAAATAGGCTTACCCTTTGCTATAGCATAACCGAGCTCTAGCTTACAGCTGGTCCCCATATACCCTTCCGGTGTGATTAGATAGACCACATCTGCTTTTTCGATAGCCTCATAATGATCCATGGCTAACTTTTTCATTTCTTCTGGCGTATTTGCATCATCCGTATTATTACTACTGTAATTTAAATTTGGAAAAATCGGCTCCAGTCCTAATGACTCTAGCTTCGAAATGGTGTCTCGGACGAGATCACGGTATTTCATACTGCATCCTAATACTATTTTCATATTAGTTAATATCTTATCATTTTAAATTTTAATGCAAAAGAAAAACCCGCTTTCGCGGGTTTTTCTTTTTTTATTCGAGACCTAGATGAAACTTTATTTTTTAGTTAAAGTTTTAACCTTTGACCAACATGGTGCAGATGCAGTCCATGGATCAGCGCCATTTTCATGTTCGTACATGTATTTAGCGTATGCAAGGTTACCTTCTACAGAATAAATGTCATAACCGAGTGATTTCGCCCTTTCTAGGTGATATCCTTCGTTTATTTGCATTATGCCGACATCTTTAGGATTTACTTTTCCGCGGAGAACGTCGCCATTTTTATCGTATTGGGCGAAGCCAGATTCGCATTTAGCGATATCCACGAGTAGTGGGCTATCTTTAAATGTATCTCTGACTTCTGTTTCGTATGTAGGTTTTATTTCAATTTTCTTAGGAACATCTATTTTGATTTCGACTTCTGCCGGTCTTTCCGTATTTGTGGCAAAAGTATCGGCTACTGCTCCCGAGGCATTCGCATGAAGCGAAACGGCCGACATAAGGAGTGTGGCACCGGTAACTATTTCAAGCATAAATGAAAATGAAGCTTATTACAGGACAAGTCCTGCGTTCGCTTCACTTGGTATATACTAGCATATTTTAGCCATTAATGTCAATGAAAGAAAGTATAAAAAACCACTAATATGGCCTATATTAGCCATATATTAGACTATAATCCGGAGCATTGTTTTGACTTTATATAGCCCTTCCCTTCCGCTTCCCTCAGAGAGGCGAAAACTTCCCTATTTATAGCTTTTGACCGTTCAGCCCCATAACACCATGGAAAATAATACTTTTTACTGCTTTTAACTCCCAAATATGCGCCTGCCAGAGGCACTAAATGTGAGTCCAGCTTAGTATATTCCATGCTAAATATGGCTCTATTCCTTAATTTTCCAGAGAAAAGCAGGGCTCCGACGACCGATGCTAAAAGCAACACTAAAATGATACTTCTAATAATTAATAATCTCATCCCCTATTTATACCTTACGACTGATAAAGAAACGCTCAAAAAGTTCTAAAGAAATAATGAAAAATTCATTTTTCCTTGATTTTTTCTTCATAATATCTTATACTAGATGTCACTTAAATAAATATATATGGCACATAGGAAAGCAGAAGGATCAACGAGAAACGGCAGAGATTCGAATCCAAAGTATCTCGGCATTAAGGTAAACCACGGTGATGAAGTCAGCGTAGGTGAAATTATCGTTCGCCAGCGTGGTACTACAGTTCTACCTGGAAAAAACGTAGACATCGGCAAAGATGACACTATTTACGCCATGAAAAGCGGAAAGGTATCATACGGCACGAAGAGAAAGATAAACTTTGATAACACTATATCTTATAAAAAGATCGTGCATGTTACAGTTACAGAAGTAGCTGGGGCAAAGAAATAAAATAGGCTAGAATCTAGTCTAAAAAGCTAAAGATAAAGAAAAACCAGAGCATCTGCTCCGGTTTTTCTTTTGCCTAATTTTCTTCTATCTTTCAAATATTTAGTCCTACTTCTTTCCCTCCTTCGCCTTCACTTCTAATGTGAAAGTAGCACTATGTGCTCCCGCTTTAACTGGAATCACGAAACTACCGATCTCTTTAATAGGCTTTTCTAGAACAATGTTTTCAGGATTAATCTGAACTCTAGTCTGTTCCTGTAGAGGCTTTAGGATCTCTGGAGCATGAATAGCCGCGAAAAGGTGACCCTTTTCATTCGCAGATTCCTCCATAACGACCGTCTTACCGTCTATGCTCTTAAGGTTTAAAGCTAAAAGGTCTTCATGAACCTTCTTTTCGTCATTCGAACGAGCTTTTTCTAGGTCTATAGTCTTTAAAACCCCCGCTGTAGCCTGTAAAGCTAATCCATTAGGAATGAGGTAGTTTAAGGCAAATCCGTCCGCCACTTCCTTTACTTCATACTTTCGGCCCACCTTTTTCACGTCTTTTATCAAAATTATTTTCATACGGTTTATATTATTTGTCTGCCTATACTACTTTGTTTTTCGAATAATTTCAAGTGCCTTGTCGAGCTGTGGGTCTTTCTTCTTTGTAATGTCATCCTGTGTTATAGGGACTATATAGTCAGGGGTTATTCCTTCTTTTGAAATATTATGCCCTTTTGGAGTAAGCCATTTAGCTATAGTGATCTTCAAAGATGTGTCAGATGCCAAATTAACAAGCTCCTGCACCGATCCTTTTCCAAATGACTTAGTACCGACGAGCTTCGCCACTCCCTGTTCGCTTAATGCTCCCGCTAGAATTTCAGAAGCTGAAGCAGAACCACCGTCTATTAGTACTACAATGTCATATTTTGACTTATCGAAAATATCATATCCCTTACTCTTATATTCATCCGCCGATTTCTTTGCCCCATAATCTTCGCTCACGATAGTCTTTCCTGAAGGCAAAAAGAAGCTGGCCATATCCGTCGCGGCTTCTAAATATCCGCCTGGATTACCTCGTAAATCTATCACTAATTTATTCGTACCAGAATTTAAAAATTCACGAAGTGCACCTCTGAAAAGAGTAGGTGACTGAGCATTAAAGCTGTAAAGCTGAATGACGAATACATCTGCTGATCCTCCAGTTCCCTTCTTCAAGTCTGTTTTTATGGTCGGAATATTTATAACATCGCGCATGATTTTCTTTTCTATGGTACCTATAGTTCCCTCCCTCACGAATGTGATGGTAACCTCTGTTCCTTTTGCCCCTCTAATAAGTTTTACTGCATCCTCGACAGCCATCTTATCAGCTTCTTTGCCATTTATCTTTATTATTTTATCTCCGGTTTTAACGCCCGCCTTATCAGCTGGACTATCCTTAATAGGTGCTATTACGGTTATGAGACTATCTTTTATGCCGAGCTCCATTCCGACACCTTCTATACTTCCGCTAATGTCATCGTTAAAAGCCTTCGATTCTACTGGCGGGAAGAACTGTGTATAATCATCCCCGAATGATGAGGCTATACCTTTTATAGCTCCGTAAACCATTACCTGCGCAGTGGTGGAAGCGGCATTAACATGCTTTTCTTTTAATAAATCCCATGCCTTCCAGAAATACTCCATGTCCGCTCCCCTTTTGCTCGCATCTGTGTCTACGACGCTTCCATTCGCTAACTGTACTCCTGTTTTATAAGCCGGTTTTGAAAACCAACCCACCCCGAATCCGAAGACCAGTATAATTACTCCGGAGATAATTAATGAACTTTTATTAGAAATTTTCATATAGATTATAATTATCTCAAAATAATTAGCAAAAGTCGAGCGGAAGTTATATAATTGTATTGTATGGTAAAAAGGCAAACTTATAGATCAGTAACTTGGGTTGATGTAGAGTCACCGACCGAAGAGGAGGTGGAGTCTCTCGTCAAAGAATATAAACTTCATCCTCTTCTCGGAGAGGAATTAGTGGAGCGTAGTGTTAAACCTAAAGTGGAGGTTTATAAAAACTGCATGTACTTAGTGCTTCACTTCCCTATTCGAACTCAGATTAAAGGCAAATATTTCATAGTGGAAAAAGAAGTGGATTTTATAGTCGGAAGAGATTTTATAATTACTACTAAATACGACACAGTAGAACCTTTGCATAATTTCTCAAAGATTTTCGAGGTGAATTCTATTCTAGATAAAAGTGATTTCGGAGATAATGCTGGCATCATTTTATACTATATGTTAAAAAGGCTTTATAAAAACCTTAGTTCCGAACTGGAAGGTGTAAAAGATGAACTTGGGCATGCGGAGGCGAAAATCTTTGCAGATGAAGAAAAGGATATGGTTATAAGGCTTTCGCATATAGCGAAAGAACTTATAGACTTTAATCAGATGCTAAAGAGACACGGAGATATTTTAGACATAGTACTTAGCGCAAATACCGAAGCATTTTTCGAATCAGATTTTAAATATTATATACAGGATATTCGCGCATACTATTCTAAAATTTTAGAAAAGGCTTCGAATCAAAAAGAACTTCTAACTGATCTTCGAGAGACGAATTATTCTTTGCTCTCGACAAAACAGAATGAGACTACGAAAACTTTGACAATAATCGCCTTCATAGCTCTACCGATGTCTCTTATAGCAAACATTTTTACAATGAACACAGTGGGCACACCTATAGTTGGTGGACCATATGACTTCGAAATTATTATCGGAATAATGCTATTCCTCACAGTGGCAGCCATAAGTTTCTCGAAATATAAAAAGTGGATATGATTTACCTTACTAATACCCTTTCCGGAAAAAAAGAAGAATTTAAGCCTATAAAAGCCGGTGCTGTCGGAATGTATTCTTGTGGCCCTACAGTTTATGACTTTGCTCATTTAGGGAATCTTCGAGCATATGTTTTTACTGATATTCTTCGCCGTATTTTTGAATATAATGGTTATGATGTGAATCAGGTCGTGAATATTACAGATGTCGGTCATTTAGTGACTGATGGTGATGAGGGTGAAGATAAGATGACGAAGGCACTCATTCGCGAAGGCAAACCACTAAACATAGAGTCCATGACCGAGGTCGCCACTTTCTATTTTGCAAAATTCCGCGAGGATTTGGCAAGTCTAAATATAGAAATGCCGAAAACTTTTCCGAGGGCTACAGAGCATATTCCGGAAATTATTGAGCTTATAAAAAAGCTAGATCAAAAAGGTTTTGTATATAAGACGAGCGATGGCCTATACTTTAACACTTCCAAATTCCCCGCTTACGGAAAGCTCGGAAATATTAATTTAGAAGGTTTAAAGGAAGGTGCACGCGTCACAGCGAATACAGAAAAGAAAAATCCTATAGACTTTGCCGTTTGGAAATTTAATCCTCTACTCGGCTGGGACACACCGTGGGGCAAAGGTTTTCCTGGGTGGCATATAGAATGTTCTGCAATGTCCGTAAAGTACCTCGGTCAGCCTTTTGACGTCCATACAGGCGGAATAGATCATATTCCAGTGCACCATAATAATGAAATCGCTCAGTCCGAATCAGCAGAGGGAGTGCCACTGGCTAATTATTGGATTCATAATGCTCATTTGAATATGAACGGTGGAAAGATGGCGAAATCTGCTGGGAATTTTCTGACATTGAAATCTTTAGAAGAGAAAGGCATTTCTCCATTAGCATATAAATTCTGGCTACTCGGCGCGCGCTATAGCACACAGATAAACTTTGTAAATGTAATAATAGATTCTTTGCAAAAGGGTTTTGGAAATTTTCTTTCGGCTATTAAAAGGATTTATGCAGAAACAAATAATTCAGAAGGCACGAAGATTTCTGAAGGAAATATTAATGAAAAGTATAAAAAAGAATTTACTAATTTTGTAAATGATGATTTAGATACTCCGAGGGCTTTAGCTTTAACATGGAATTTATTAAGAGATGAAGGAGTTTCGTCATCAGATAAAATAGCCACTATTCTAGATTTTGATAGAGTTTTTGGTTTAGATATTAAAAATTCTTTAAAAGAAGACTTTATCTTAATACCCGAGAATATTAAAAGATTAGCTGGTGAACGTAATACTGCTAGAATCGCTAAAGACTGGAAAAAATCAGACAAATTACGCGCAGAAATAGAAAAAAATGGCTTCTCGGTTATAGACACGAATGAAGGATACAGCCTCGTGCCACTTGGTGCAAATCCATCGCCATTAAAAAAATAAAGATTAAAAGATCCTAGTCTATTTCAAGAGTTTTTTAACACTATTATTTACCAAAAGTGACCTCATCTGAGTAATAGCTATTTCATTTAATTTTGAAAGTCTATCTCTTTGACTCATTCCCATTTTTATAAATTTAGAGTTTAATGTTTCAAGGTTAGCGAGGCAAATTAATTGGTATACATCTGAATAATCCCGTATATAATCCCGCTTTATTTCTTAACCCATCGAATTCGATGGGTTTGAAATTAAGGTTATTTATGCGCTCCCACACTCCCAAAAACTCAATAGCATCTCTCGTCCTCATCCAGTTCTGAACGATATAATCACAGTACGTTCACTATCTTTATATCGCGCAATATCGGTTAACGAAATATAATCGCCACCATCGTATTCAAATGTATATATTTGCAGTCCCTGTGTGTTTATTTTCTTCATATCTTTTATCTATACCTCCAATACATTATGTGTCGCTGAGTTTAATTTGCAAAGTAATTCACATGTTAGACACAGTTTTATCAGATTTTGCTCTTTTTTATTTGCTTTTATTTTTTTTAATTATGATAGAATTTGAATATGTCACAAACGATAACTCTAAACGGAATAAGAATTCCTCCACAGAGTCTGGATGCTGAAAAAGCACTTCTGGGTTCTGTTATGATGCGTCAGGAAGTTCTTTACGAAGTGATGGACTTCATAAATCCGGATGTATTTTATTCTGATGCTCACCGCACTATTTGGAATGCCATTTTAGAGCTCTGGAATAAGCAAACGGCAGTGGATATACTTTCCCTTTCCACAAAACTAAAAGAATTAAATGTATTAGAGCAAATAGGTGGAATGAGTTATCTTACAGAAATCATAAACGTCGTTCCTTCGGCTTCTAATGCAAAGCATTATGCTGAGATAGTGAGCAAAAAGCATATGCTGAGAAATCTTATCTCTGCGGCGGATCATATAGCGGAACTCGGCTGGAATGAAGCGGGAGATATAGCTGAGATATTAGATAAGGCTGAAAAGAAAGTTTTCGAGGTGACGAACTGGAATGGCAATAGTAAATTCATAGCTATTAAAGACACTTTGGAAGATGCTTGGGAGCGTTTACAAAAGAGTGGTTCTGAAATGCATGGAGTGCCGACAGGCTTTAAGGAGTTAGATAATAAATTAGCTGGCTTTCAGAAATCTGACTTAATCATCCTCGCCGCCCGTCCTTCCATGGGTAAGACTTCCCTCGCCCTAGACTTCATTCGAAAAGCAGCCATAAATCATAAAGTGCCTGTCGGATTTTTTTCATTAGAAATGAGTGCGCAGCAGTTAGTGGACAGAATGCTTTCTGCTGAATCACAGGTGGATGCTTGGAAAATCAGAACTAGGCAGGGTTTAAATTTAGAAAATGATTTTAAACCTATTCAGGATGCACTCGGTAGGCTTTCTGAAGCGCCGATTTACATAGACGATCAGCCTGGAAATAATATTTTAAAGATGCGTTCTGTAGCCCGCCGTTTAAAAAGTGAGAAGGGCTTAGGACTTATAGTCGTAGATTATTTACAGCTTATGGTTCCGACACAAAGTAGAAATTCTGATAACGTGGTACAGCAGGTCACAGAGATTTCACACTCTTTGAAAAACTTAGCGAGGGAGCTCGAGGTACCTGTCGTCGCACTATCTCAGCTTAATCGTGCAGTGGAAGCACGTGGTGGTGAACCTCGTCTATCTGACCTCCGAGATTCTGGTTCTATAGAGCAGGATGCGGACGTGGTTATGTTTATCCATCGTGAGGATAAGTATAATAAAGATTCTACGAGGCCGAATATAGCAAAAATTATGATTGAAAAACACAGAAATGGACCGACGGGCGTGGCCGAACTTTACTTTGACGAAAAACATACTACATTTATGGACATTGAAAAAAGTGATTTCGGAGAATTTGATACATCGGGAATGTAGGTAAAAAAATCAGGTGGCAGAGGAGCGCGGATAATATATATAAAATGGACAGCATAGAAAGATTAACAGAATTCTTTAGACAGTTTCCTGGGATCGGCCCGCGTCAGGCGCGCCGTTTCGTATACTTTTTACTTACGCGTGATAGAGAATATGTAAAAGGATTAATGGAATCAGTAGAAAAAGTTAGGCAGTCTGTTTCTATTTGCACTTCTTGTTTTAGATTTTTTACAAAAGAGAAAGCTTCTATTCATGCGGGAGTGTTTTCTAGTTCTAGCATTTGCCAAATTTGTAGTGATACATCGCGAGACACTTCCCTTCGTATGATAGTAGCAAAAGATGCTGACTTAGAAGCCGTAGAGAAAAGCCATTCTTATCACGGCTTATATTTCGTGCTCGGAGGTAATATTCCTATCTTAGAAAAAAATCCTGAACAAAAGGTGCGTTTAAGAGAGCTTAATAAATTAATGGAATCGGTGGGAAACAGAGCCAGCGAAGACAAAAATAACGAGCCGAAAAAACTGAAAGAAATAATACTTTCCTTCTCCACGAATTCTGAGGGCGAACATACTACTTTGACTATAAAACAGATTTTAGAGCCCTTTGCTGAGGCAAATGGCTTTAAAGTGAGCATTCTCGGCCGAGGTCTATCTACAGGTGCCGAATTAGAATATTCTGACGGAAACACTATATCTGAGGCCCTAAAGAATAGGTCTTGACATATAGTCTATATATGCTAAAATACTAGCAGAAGAAAACCCCTCTAGCTACCCCTCAAGTAGGACACTCGAACTTAATAATGAATAATACTCTGTTGCTGTCCTAAACTCAATACACTCCCTAGGTCGGTCATTCAAGAAGGAATGGATTTCATCTAAATCTTCTTGAGTAACGGTAC
>JAPLZH010000031.1 GCA_026395105.1 Candidatus Tayloriibacteriota bacterium | reverse complement strand
CTAGGGAGTGTATTGAGTTTAGGACAGCAACAGAGTATTATTCATTATTAAGTTCGAGTGTCCTACTTGAGGGGTAGCTAGAGGCACTTTGCTCTAGAGCAATAAGGACACACCGATACTTAGTTGTCAATGCGGAGAGGGCGGGATTTGAACCCGCGAGGCCCTTTCAGGCCTGTCGCTTTTCGAGAGCGGTGCTTTCAACCACTCAGCCACCTCTCCGTGGGGAAAACAATGTTAACGGTAGCACATTTTGCCATTTTTTCAAAAAAATGCTATATTCTCTTTGTCCGATTTGGCCCTATCGTCTAATGGTTAGGACAACAGGTTTTCAATCTGTTAATCAGAGTTCGATTCTCTGTAGGGCTACCAGAATTTATGCTAAAAATCGCGAAAAAGATACTATGGTCAATACTCTTTTTTATCGTCTTTGTCATGGCTATATATGAAATCCCAGTCATTTACTTTTCCTATTCTCAGGGGAATTTAAGGCCAGCGGACGCTATATTAGTCCTCGGCTCTGGATATATGGATGTGGCAAAGGATAGGGCGATGGCCGGACTCAAACTATATGAAAAAGGACTGGCACCTGTCATAATTTTCGCAGGAGGGAAGACGAATTATCCGAAAAGTGAGGCGCTTTTCATGTCAGAATATATTAAAAGTCAGTCATCGAGTACGCCACCTGTAATACTTGAGGAAAATTCTAAAAGCACTTATGAAAACTTAGTGAATGTCCGAAATATTTTAGAGTCTAAATCAGCTACGACGACTGATATTAGAAGCATAATAATCGTTTCGAATAATTTTCATCTTTTTCGCAGTTATTTAATAGCAAAAAACGTAGGCTTCGAAAGCGTAGAATGGTATTCAGCAGATGGAGCCGGAGGTCAGCGAGCATTCACTTTTACTGATAAAGTGAAGAATAACTTTAATGAATTTATAAAATTAATAGGCCTTTTGCAAAACCTTTTGCACTTATAGTCAGCAAATTGAAAATAAAAAAATTCCACTTTTTGGCGGAATTTTGGAAATCACTCTCATTCTCGCTCCCTTTCTCACTCTCTCTCTTTGCGGCTTACGAGCACTACTTTTCAAAGCGTCGGTCCTATCCAGCCTCTGCCGGCTAGGATATCGAAGCCGGTAAGTAATACCGCGAAAAAACCGTGGTAAAAGATCAGGTACAAAGTCACAGCTACCACATAGGCGATGTTTAATGTGGCGAGCATGTTCACCATAAAGCTTTTCAGACTCTTCACTTCAGAGACCACACGCTTCCTCAGAGCTGAAATGGAAATGAGTAAGGAGAGAATGACAAATGCTAAGAACATTATCTTCCCAGTCGGCATATCCTTCGCCATGAACGCCATAATCCCTACTGGGAATAATATGACAATGCTCGTGGTAAATGAGCGGGCTGTTCCCATATCATTCCAGAAGTGAGTGGTCTTTGTCCATTCGTCACCGTATGACCTTAGCCACATCGTAATGTTTATAGTTATCCAGACGAATAGCAAAGCACAAGAAGAGACTAGTATGGCCTCTAGGGTCGAATATGTGTCATTCATATTTTTTTATTTCCGAGTTTACTATATCACTATTATCTAGCGTGTAAAGAGAGATAAATATCTTCGAGTGCCTTCACTCCATCCCCAGCCGCAATGTTATTCTGATGATAAAGCCCGTCCGTACAGTCTCCAGCAGACCAGATTCCCGGAGTTTTCGTCTTTTGATCTCGAGGATTAGTTACTATGTGTCCATCCGCCGTTCGCTCGACCACATCTTTTGCATATTCAGTGGCAGGAATAGAACCGATTTCTACAAAGATTCCTGAAACTGACAGCTCCGTCTCATTACCGGTTTTTGCATTTGTGTATGAAATTCCAGAGACAAATTTATCTCCCTTAACTTCTGTCGGCACTGCGTTTTTTATAATCTTTACATTCTTAATTTTCGACACTGCGTCCACGGTAACCTCATCTGCGCGGAATTTTTCACTTCTATTTAAAAGAGTAACTGATTTGCAGTATGCGGATAGCTGAGCCACGCTTTCGAAAGCGGCATTTCCGCCACCGATTACAGCTACATCCATGTCGGCAAAGAGGGGGCCGTCACATGATGCGCAGTAGGTGACACCTTTATGTTCAAATTTATCAGCACCGGGCACGTCTAATTTTCTTCTGGAACTTCCGCTTGCTATTAGTATTGTTCGCACTTCGTAGACTCCTTTCGAACTTTCTATTTTAAATAAAGTGCCAGCTTTACCGGCTTTACCAGCTTCATCTTTAGTGATTTCTTTGCAAATTTCTCCAGTCTGAATTTTTACATATTCACCAGCATAAGCCCGTAGATGAGCTTCTAAATTCTTTCCTAATTCAGCACCAGATATTTTAGGTGTGCCGATCCAGTTCTCAATTCCCGTAGAAACTGTGCTCTGGCTTTCCCAATCTTTAGTAATGAAAACTGTCTTTAAGCGTTTTCTAGCAGCATAAACTCCAGCTGCTACTCCCGCCGGCCCACCACCAATAATAGCTAAATCATATATCATAATTCACATATTATACACGAAAAAGTTAAAAATTAGATACTTCTGTGCCCTTGCGCAGGCCGACGGGCCGAGCAGAGCAAAAACTCACCAGAGTTTTATGCGTGGCAACGGATATATCTTTTTTAGGCTTTTTCTCTATTTGATTTTGGATCTGCGTAGAAATGCAGGTACAGCACCCCAATCATCCTCATCATCTACAGACGGCTTCGGAGCCTCCTTCTTTTCCTCCACCTTTACTTCCTTCGGCTGAACTGGAGCTGGGGAAGATGAGAAGAATCTGGACTTTCGCTCTTCTGGTTCTGTGCGAACTTCTATTTTCTGAGATGGCTTTGATTCGAAAAGAGGCATTGAACTTTCGGCATTCATTTGTCCATCAGCACCCTGATTTTCTGGAAAGCCTGAGGCGATGACGGTGATACGAACCTCATTTTTCTTTAACTTATCACTGATAACTGTACCGTAAATAACCTTTGCCTGTGGGTCTATTGACTCAGTAATTATCTTAGCGGCATCCTGAATTTCAAACATTGTTAGGTCTTCACCACCAGCGATAGAGAATAGAACACCCTTTGCCCCCTGAATAGAGAGATCGAGTAATGGGGAATTAATAGCCTGTTTAGCCGCTTCGACAGCGCGGTTTTCTCCAGTAGCTGCGCCGATTCCCATAAGGGCTGATCCAGCATTTTCCATAACAGCGCGAATGTCGGCAAAGTCTATGTTTATCATTCCCGGTGTAGTAATCAAATCAGAAATGCCCTCAACTGCCTGGCGGAGGATTTCATCACACATTGCAAAGGCATTCTTTGCCGTAGTGTTTTTATCTATAATTTTAAGAAGACGGTCGTTTGGAATAATGATTATAGCGTCTACCTCTTTTCTGAGTTCGCTTAAAGCATCATCTGCTACTTGAAGCCTCTTTCTACCTTCGAAGAAGAATGGCTTAGTAACTACGGCCACAGTTAGCGCACCGAGTTCCTTCGCTATCCTAGCAACAGTCGGCGATGCACCAGAGCAGGTACCGCCTCCTAGTCCTCCGGCTATGAAAACCATATCAGCGCCTTTAATAGCTTCCTGAACTTCTTCACGAGTTTCCTCAACCGCACGCTTTCCGAGTTCTGGATTCATTCCAGTACCGAGGCCACGTGTTAAATTTTTACCTATGTGAATTTTCTTCTTCGCCAATGAATGGTGAAGATCCTGAGCATCTGTGTTTACGGAAATAAAATCAACGCCTCGAACTTTGGAGTTGATCATGTGATTCACTGCATTCTTTCCTGATCCGCCGACACCGATAACTTTTATTCGTGCGAACGTCTCTATTTCTGGAGTAATATTAGGCATAGTCCTTTGTGTGGTTATTGATTTCTCCATCATATCAGAAGGGCAGAATTAAGGCAAAAATTGTTTGAGCCAGTTGACAAAGTTGTTCCTAGTCTTCCTAATAAGGTAAGATCCAGCGTCCACGCTTTGCCCCTCATCTGCATGCATACCGAATAAACAAAGGCCGTATGCCACAGCCCATGTGGATTCCTTCACACTTTCTTTAATTTCCGTTCCACCGCCTATATTAGCCACTCTAGAAGGTAATTTAAGGGCCGCTTTAGCTAAATCCTCTATATTTGAGAGGCCAGAGCCACCACCGGCTATGATAATTCCAGCGGGTAGTAGGCCACCGCGACCGAGTTTTTTCAAATGTGCTTCTATAAGTTCAAAGATATCCGAAAGGCGAGCAGAAACGATTTCCTCTATTTTTCTTCGTGGATATGAAGTTCCGGCGATTCTGCCAATCTTTATTTGCTCTGCTTCTTCTAGCGGTACTTTTAGTCCGAGCGCAATGTCATTTGTAATATCCGTCGAGCCTATTGGAAAAACTTCTATAGAAATCGGCAAATTATCTTCGAATACGGCGATAGAAACTGTCTCCGCTCCTATGTTTGCTAAAACACATCCTGCGATTTTCTGTGCTTTCGTAAGAGTGACTAAGCTAGCGGCTATCGGCGCTGCCATGACATCTAACACTTCCAGTCCCGCTTCTTCGGCAGCCTGAATAAGTTCGCTCACATGCTGTTCGAGGCAGGTGATGAAATGCATTTTCACTTCTAGCTTCGTTCCGCGCATTCCTTCAGGATTTCCGAGCACTACTTTGCTATCTATTTTATACTGAATAGGAATAGTGTGGACGATTTTTCTGTTCATGGCAAAAGAACTCGGCATTTCTGCTTCTGCGATTTCCTGTGCCTTTGCTATGTCTAATTTCGTAATTTCTAGATCTGCCCTCGTGACTGAAGTGGAGCCGTTTAGAGTAATACTCTGAAGTCCGATACCACCGACGGAAATATATGCTCTCTTTAAAGGAATTTTTGCTATTTTTTCAGCCTGTGCTATAGCTGCTTTTATACTTTTAACGACCTCAGTATGATGAACTATATATCCGTGACGAAGTCCTTTCGTCTCGGCCATTCCGGTCGCTAAAACAACTGGCATTTTTTTATCATTTAGACGCGAAGTATCTACTACTACGACTTTTACGTAATACGTTCCTACATCTACACCTGTAATAATGCTTTTGGACATTTATAAATGGAAACGCGAGCCGTGAACTATAAGTGTGCTATATATGAAATTTACTGCGAATGCGTTTCTCTATACTCTCCATTGTACTACTATGGTCGTGTCCTTTCAAATGCACTAAACCGTGGATAAATAAGTAAGCGAAGAAATTTTCAAAAGTCCTTTCGAATTTCACTGCTTCCGTTTTTGTCTTATCTAAATTTATGAAAATTTCTCCAGTGTCTTCTGAAATGGGGAAGCTTAGAATGTCTGTGACCTCATCTATTTTTCTATATGTAGAATTTAATCTTTTTATTTCCGCCTCATCTACTATGTGTAGTGCGAGCGAGTATTTTTTACCGAGAACCGTGTCTTTTATGGCGACAAAAGCTAAGCTCGGAAGCTTAGCTTTTACTGAATTTTCTATTAAAAAGTTAGAATCTGACGCACTAGTCATACTACTTAGTTCCGCCGTGCATTTTGTCTACCATCTTTCCCATCTTTATGAGCTGGGTAACTTCTTCTTTTCTCTTTATGGACTTTAGAGTTTTTGCCTTTACTTTATAGTGAGAAAGGACTCTAGCGGCATATCGAATACCTCTGACGCGGTTTAATATTCCAGCGCCCTGAACCTTACGTGTAAACCTGCGGATAATACTCGCGGTGGACTCGTTATGGTTACGTGATACTTCTGCATTAATCATTGTGTTAGCATGTTACCATAACTCTATTTTAGAGGCAAGGACTTAATCAGTACTTAAGCAGGAATTAATCTGGCTTAGTTTATCCTCGTTTATAATGTTGACAGACGGTATGATAATGGTAATATTACGGAAGCTGTTCAAAAACTGGCCTTTGCGTTTGCATCTGGCTAGCACTTTGAAAGTTTGGTAGTGGTAAGAAGAAAAACGACGGATGATATGAAAAGACTATTAATGTCATTATTATTTGTGGCGGTAACCTCGGGGTTATCGGCTGGTGATCTCATCCCACTCACTTTCCCAGCGGGAAGTAGGGTGGTGGCCATGAATGAGGGGCTGTACGGGGGGGCGGTGGGAAATGACCCAGCCTTTTTCTATAATAGTGGCGGGCCAGGGAAATTCGAAGGTTTTAGTCCCGGTCTGAGAATGAGTATCCTGGGTATGAGTTCCCAGATGGCCGCAGGTCAGTCCCTTACCGGGACGCCTATGGTCTGGAACATGGCAACCGGTGTCTACACTGAGTTGTCTAACATTGGTGGCTTCGCCACCGATGTTAACGAATCCGGTGTGGTGGTCGGGAGTGTGAATACTCCAGAAGGCGCACCGAGCGCCTTCGTGTACCAAGGTGGAGTATTTACTCCACTAGGGACATTTGGTGCTTTGGCAGCGACGGCGGTTAGTATAAATAACCAAAACCAAATAGCCATTAATTTGACCAAATCAGGTGGAGTTCGCTCTGGTGTGGTCTATGACATGGCTACGGGGACTTTGACACGGGTCATAGGCCTCGGTGGAAACACCCTATTAAACGGCATCAGTGACGAAGGAAAACTCTCAGGAAAGACGGGGGGGGTAGTAGCCATCGGGAAACCTAATGATATGGGTCAGTATCAGATGGTGGCCCTGAGTCTAATGATACCGCCCGGAATCGATATCGTCGATATTCAGGCCACGAGTGCTGGAGGAGCGCTATTAGTAAGTGACGCCTCAGGTCAGGAATACCGCCTGGCCGCCGGTGTATACAGCCAGGATTTTCCGGGAAATAATGTCCCGGATGCAGGTGCATCCGCCTACCTACTCGGGGCGGTTCTTCCTTTCGTCGTCTACTTTGGACGGAAGGAGCGGAAGTTTCAGTGTGGGTAGTCGCACACTTCCAGTTTTTCGGAAGTTCTTCGGAAGTCCTTCGGGACTTCCACTCAGTAATGGTCAGGGCTCACGCTTCTGACCATTTTTATTTATAAAAATGCTCCCCTTTTCACTAGTGTCCGCTTAAAAATCCCTCCACATAGAAAAAACCCTTAGGATAAGGGATAATATGTTTATCGAAACCATTATCAACTTAATACTGCCTAAGGGCTCTTTCGTATGCATTATTCTAGCACAATTTTTAGTCAG
>JAPLZH010000017.1 GCA_026395105.1 Candidatus Tayloriibacteriota bacterium | reverse complement strand
ATTGCAGATCCTGCGCTATACATTTTCTCAATACAAAACCTCTCTCCAAAAGACAAATGATGATATTTCATATGACAATTAAATTAATTATTTTGTTAATACATTAATTCTACTGTCCTACTTCAAAGGTAGCTAGTTCCACGGCGGTAAGCTATGGTTCGACTCTAAAGAAAATATAGGAACCACCTTTAATTTCTCTTTGCCTGTTTAGGCGGGGACTACATTTGAATTTTATTGATTGATTGCTACTAAGTGAAATTTAAGCTAGTATCTAATACATGTCATTATCCATCGGAATCGTAGGTCTACCAAATGTCGGGAAATCGACGCTTTTTAATGCGCTGACGAAGAAGTCGGTGCCAGCGGAGAATTATCCCTTTTGCACTATAGATCCATCAGTCGGTGTGGTAGCTGTGCCGGACGGTCGCATTCAGAAACTTTCAGATTTTTCTAAGTCGGCAAAGACTATTCCGGCGGTAGTAGAATTCGTGGACATCGCGGGACTCGTAAAAGGTGCATCAGCCGGCGAAGGACTGGGAAATAAGTTTTTGACTAATATCCGTGAGACAGACGCCATAGCGGAAGTCGTTCGCATTTTCGAAGATGACAATATCATTCATGTGGATGGTAAAATAGAGCCGTTAAAAGACATTGGCGTCATTAACTTAGAGCTTATCCTAGCCGACCTAGAGACTGTGACTAAGAGGATCGGAAATATAGCAAAGGAAGTGAAGCAGGCCAAAAAAGATGCACTAATAGAGTCCGAACTTTTAGGGCGGATTTTAAAAGCATTAGAAACAGGGAAGCTAGCCTCATCAGTAGAGCCGAATGAATTTGAGCTTCCGATGTACCGCCAGCTTTGCCTTTTAACTTCTAAGCCAATTCTCTATGTTTTAAATAAAAAAGCAGGTGGAAAGAATTTAGATGAAATGAAATCGGCCGACGGAAAGGCGGATCCGCGCTTTACTGCACTTATAGATTTTCTAAATGGTGAAAAGGCAAAGTGGGTGATAGTAGACGCTGGAATAGAACATGAATTAAAAGACATGACGCACGCCGAAAAAGCAGAAATGCGTGAAGGACTCGGAGCGACGAAAGATGACGGTATAGACAGCCTCATTAAAAAAGGTTATGAACTTTTGAACCTTATAACTTACTTCACGACAGGGGAGGATGAGACTCGCGCCTGGACCATTAAAAAAGGCTGGACTGCACCGCTCGCAGGTACGGCCATTCATACTGATTTTAAGGATAAATTTGTCCGCGCTGAAGTTATAGAATGGAATAAATTATTAGAAATCGGCTCATACGGCGCCGCCCGCGAAAAAGGCCTCGTGAGAACGGAGGGCAAAGAGTATGTAGTGAAGGATGGGGATGTGATAGAGTTTAAGATATAGACAAATGAAAAAAGTTATACTAGTTTTAATACTCATAGTAGGAATTGTATTTATAATTTTTTCATTGATATATTTATATGAATCAGGAAGAAATTGTCGTAGTGACAATCTCGCATACTATGATTCACCGAATCTTCAAAGTCATGTGCTTTATGGTGCCATATTTTGTCATGGATTAGATATAAATACTTCAACATTCACAAATTGGATTGATTTGAATAATAAAGAAATATTACGCTTTGATTCTAAACTGCGAATGGTTAATATTAAATGGATTGGTAGCAATAATCTGCAAATCACTATTCCAAAAGAAGCTGTGATTAAAAGGCAAAAAATTGATATAAATAAGTCTGTAAAAATAACTATTATAAGAAATTGAAAGATTGTAATGTTTTATGGACTAAGAAACCTTAGAATTTCTTTTTGACCAAATAATTTCAAATTCATTTTTAGAGATTTCGGCAGGTTGAAATTGTGAATCTTTAGAAATCTCTGGAATCGAAGGAACTGCATCTTCACTAAATTTAGTTGTATTAGTCGATTCTGATAAGTCAGAAAATCCAATTTTCCCATTTGACCAAATTTCAACTTTTCGAGTCTCTATTCTCGAGTCACTCAATTCACTGTAAATCATGATTGGGTATTCAGGGTCAGAATGAATCCAATTAACTTTTATGTATTGCATGAGGAAAGCATAACATGAAATTGAAAAAGAAAATGATAATGGAATAGATTTTAAGATATAAAAAAGTGGCCCCGCTCCGGAGATTTAGTCCATTGGAGCGGGATCTGTAGCCATAAAGTGGCATTTGGCTTTAGCCAACCATGGCCTAAACTACATGCCTCTGGAGCCACGACACTTCATGTCTTTGCTCTACAGAAAGGCCTGCAATGTGAGGCGTCTTCCACCCGAACAATAGCATATATCTTTTGAAAAGAAAAAGGTTGCAATTCTATTCACTAGTGTCCGCTTAAAAATCCCTCCACATAGAAAAAACCCTTAGGATAAGGGATAATATGTTTATCGAAACCATTATCAACTTAATACTGCCTAAGGGCTCTTTCGTATGCATTATTCTAGCACAATTTTTAGTCAG
>JAPLZH010000041.1 GCA_026395105.1 Candidatus Tayloriibacteriota bacterium | reverse complement strand
TAGAAGCATTTTTAATGTAATCTTCTTGCGTTATGCCAGCTTTGGATAAAATCAACTCAAGTGGTTCGCTTAAGCCTCTGGCGATTTTACGGAGGGTCTTGATGGATGGGGAATCATCGGCATAGGTACCCTTTTCCAGTCGTGAAATATATCCTCTGGTAAGGCCAGCATCCTCAGCTAACTTCTCTTGAGTTAGATTTTTGTCCTCACGTAACGATTTTATGATCAAATGTAATTTCATTTTTTATAAATTATTTTGTTAATCCCGACACTAGTAGTGTATCACAGACACTATGATGTGCACAATAGTATACAAGAGTAATTACATACTAGAGAACAGAAATATAAGTCTGTAAAGATTAGCGGACAGTATTTATCAAATGCCAATAAATATAGTGACCTTGGTGGGGGATCATCTGTTTAACTTTATTTATAGCCATTTAATCTAGTGCTATTAATTGTTAGTATGAAACCTTTTGGCATTTTTTGGCTTTTGTATTTAGTTAGAATAGCCTTAGAAAATCTAAATATTGTATTAGACCCTATACCGAGAGGGCTAAACATGCTATCCTGAAATCTGCCAAAGAACCCTTATGGGGTCTAACCTGTAAAGGTTCACGACCATGAGGGGGCACAAAATTTCGAACGAAGTGAGATAATTTTGTGCGCTCGAGAAAGCGCTAAATAGCGCTTTCGTGCAGGAGTTGAAAAGGCTGAGTAAATCGCACGGACACTGAGCAAAGCGAAGTGGAGTACGATACGAAGCCTATACCGGTCCAGTAGGGACAAATTCCTGCCGAGCTCACAAAATTTCGAGATGAAACGATCGTATACACTTGGATTTTTTTTATAATATGCTAATCTATTTAATGTTAATAAAGGGCAGGGTATTAAGTACATTTTAATTAAAAAGACGCGGGTATGGTTTAGTGGTAGAACACGGTCTTGCCAAGACTGAGACGGGAGTTCGATTCTCCCTACCCGCACAAAGAGTTTGAAGTGTTAATTTAAAGGCCGTCTCTCGGTCATTTGATATGAAAATGTGAAAACTGTGGATAACTATGGGGACATTGTTCATAAAGGACGTCTTTTTTGGTCTTTTTGTTTGGCTTTTACCTTTAGAGATAAAATTTTGATAAAAAATTCATTTTTTCTTTAGAACTTTTTTATTATTTCTTCATATACGGTGTTATAAAATAGCCGTATTATGAAAAATATAAATGAAATATCAAAAAAAGAGGTCGGTTTCCTAGGTGAGAATGTTACGTGTGCTTTTTTAGAGAGGAGGGGATATGACATAGTAGCTAGGAATTACTCTAAAAAGTGTGGTGAATTAGACATAGTGGCTAAAAAAGAAGGTGCGCTTCATTTTGTAGAGGTTAAAAGCGTTTCATGTAGTAAATTACCAGAAAATTCAGAAAAAAGCGTTATGTATGCTTCATTTACGCCAGAAGAGAATGTTAATGCAAAGAAAATATCGAGGATTCGTAAGACCGTACAGCTTTTTATGAATGATTCAAATCTATCTCTAGAAGAGTCAGACTGGTTTTTCCATGTCGCCGCTGTATATCTTAAATTCCCTGAAAGGGTAGGGAGGGTATTTTTTATGGAACATCAGGTACTTTAAGTCACTAAAATCCGAAAAATAATTAGGAAAAAATTCATCTTTTAGGCACATCTTTTCTGGCTTTTCCAAGTCATATATGATACGATTATCCCGATTTCGGATATTCCGGAGCGTGGTGTAACGGCTAACATACATGACTTGGGATCATGTGACTCAGGGTTCGAATCCCTGCGCTCCGACCAGATAAGATAAAATCAAAAAATGTATAGAAAAATAATGGATTTTTTCGATAAGCTAGAAGACCATACTCGTGCTTTTTTAAGTAAATCTCCTATTGTTTATGCCATAATCGGTGGAGTCTTAGTCGTATTATTTTGGCGTGGTGTTTGGCATACTGCTGATATATTAGAGCATGAAGTGGGTGGAAGTTTCCTTTCTTATTTTTTCTATGAACCTATAAATATGGTTCTTTCTGTTTTGGGCTTACTTGTAAGTGGACTCTTTGTATCATTCTTTATCGGAGATACTATTCTTATAACCGGATTAAAGAAAGAAAAGAAATTAACTGAGAGAACAGCCACAGAAGTTAGACAGGAGGGTGATAAAATGGATCAAATGAGTGCCACTGTGAAGAAGATGATAGAAGAACTTCATAAAATGCATGAAGATATAGATAATTTAAGAGCAAAGAAATAATTTTAAAATAATACCGTGATTGGCAGTAAAAAGTTTACGAGAAAAGTAGAAGACTTTATATGTGAGCACTGTAAGGCCGAAGTAAAAGGGAATGGCTATACTAATCATTGCCCTAAGTGTTTATGGAGTAAACATGTAGATATGAACCCAGGAGACAGGGCGGAACAGTGTGGCGGGCTTATGAAGCCTATTAAGGTGGTGAAAGAAGGTAAGGATTATATAGTCGAACAGGTCTGTGAGAAATGTAAAATCCACAGAAGAAAGAGGTTAGTCAAAGAAGATGATTTTGGTGTGGCTGCGGAAATTCAGAGAAAAAGCCTGTAATTACGGCATGGCCCATGGACGTGTGAGTGTTTTGCAAAAAAGCGCGGGCCTAGCTAGATTTAAGAGAATCTGCTATAGTATTTCTCGTGAAATGATGTGCACTGACCGTGTTAAATGCGAGATTAGTTTAATGGTAAAATGAGAGTTTTCCAAACTCTAGTTAGGAGTTCGATTCTCCTATCTCGCACAGATTAAGGTTTTAATATTAAAATATAAAGTTTTTTGCAAATAAAAAACATCTACAGCCACCGACTTTGGCATCTGTAGATGTTAACTGAGGAAAACGACAAATTTAATACCAGATTCTTCGAAATTCATGATTGGGGTTGCTCCAGCCTGTGTCTTTTTCGCTTCAGCAGCTGTTCCAACTTTGACCAAGAAAGTGTTTGTCACTTTTCCTTGAACATGGATTGCATCTCCGCCCGAAGTAATTAACTCGAGGGCGGCCGCGCGAAGGTTTCTGTCAGTTCGTTTAAAGGGCTTCATAAGTTCTTTTTTAGAATAGTATATTTAGTAAATAATGTCAATGGTAGTGAGTATTTGGGGCTGGTTTGCGTAATTTTTTAGTTTTTTCTGCTGTCTGCTAAAAATCTAATAATCTTTTGCTCTATCTCATCTACAAAATCTTCGTCGTGTGTGAATTCGCCCTGTTTTACATGACCCCTATCATTAAATTCAAATGTATAGACGTCCTCGCTAGAACCATAAGAAGATTTACCAAAATCTATTATACACGGCTTTCCAGATTCTATATCTATCATAATATTTCCTTCATGTAGGTCTCTATGATGTATGCCCTTATTATGCATTATCTTATACAAATAAGTTCTTAAAGCTAAAAAGAATTTATTTATATCAAAACTTTCTGGTAGTTCTTTATCACCCTCCAGTACTTCTTTAATAGACACCGCATTCAGTCTTTCCATAGCTAAGATCATTAATGACTCTTTGGAAAAATATGTATCACCTTCGAATTCTGCTTCATACTTTGCCCAGCAACAAGGCTCTGGAACTATAACCAAATCTCTTTCATCACATAATTCATCTAAGAATTCTCCCTCTTTATCAGGCTCTAAATATCCGTCACGGCTATCACTCGGACTTTTCTCTGTAGTTATAGGTACCCTCGGTGGGGGAATATGTCTTCCACTAGCCTCTCTAAAGCTAATAATTTTAAAACAAAGTCCTGGATTTTCTACTGGATAATGCACTTCGGCAGAAAGGCCATAACCTATTTTATTTCTCTGAGTTTCTAGGAGATTTTTTATCAAACTCCTCACGGCCTCATCTACCTTTTCAGGTAATAATTCAGGATGTATATTATGCTCGTGTTCGTGGGCATTAAAATGCCCGATCAATAATTCTTCGCTCATACCTAAATAATACACATTTATTATATGATTAGCAAAAAACCGCCGGAGGGCGGTTTTTTGCGAGTATTTTTAAATACTAATTTCCTAAAATCTTTAAAGGAGCTAGATTTACTTTACTGCATCCTTTAGAGCCTTTGCTGCACGGAACTTTGGAACATTCATCGCAGGAACCTTAACTGACTCTCCTGTGCGAGGATTTCTAGCCTCACGAGCTGCACGAGCCTTTACAGAGTAGATACCGAATCCTGCTATAGAAACTTCTTCTCCCTTCTTCATAGCATTAACGATGCTATTGAAAACAGTCTCAACTACCTGTTCAGCCTGTACTTTTGTAGTACCTAGAACCTGGTGAACTGCATCAACTATTGCTGCTTTATTCATAGTATAAAATTACACTAATAATTAATAATTTTGCTTTAACTGTATATAATTATATATCAAGCCGTTTTTTGAGCAAGTGGCTTAATTTTTCTTATTTTTTAAAGCACAAGCTTGACTATCTAGCAAACTCTATCACTCTATTCTCGCGGATGACTATAACTTTGATTTCTCCCGGATATTTTAGATCCTGTTCTATCTTTAGGGCGATTTCACGAGCTAGATTATGTGCCTCTACATCTGTAACTTCTTCTGGGCGAACGAAAACCCTTATTTCACGGCCTGCCTGAAGGGCATATGACTTTTCTATGCCTTTGAATCCATTTGCTATAGCTTCTAGGTCTGCTAAGCGCTTTAGATAATTTTCTATACCGTCACGGCGAGCACCTGGGCGAGAACCTGAAATAGCATCTGCTGTCTGTACTATACGTGATTCTACTGTTTCATAAGGATATTCTTCATGATGAGACTGCATTGCTTTTATGATAGCTTCCGGAGCGCCGAATTTTTGCAAAATGCGTCTGCCGATTTCTACATGGGTTCCGACGACTTCATGGTCTAAAGCTTTTCCGATGTCGTGTAAAAGTGCACCCGCTTTCGCTACCTGAACATTTGCGCCGATTTCTTCCGCTATCATTCCGGCTATGTGTGACATTTCTATAGAATGCTGTAAAACATGCTGACCATAACTCGTTCTGAAGTAAAGTCTACCGAGGATAAGAAGAATTCTAGGGTCTAAATTAAGCACTCCGCACTCATATGCAGCCTGCTCACCTTTATCTTTTATGATTTTATTTATCTGTTCCTTCGCATCACTAACCACCTTTTCTATCTTCGCCGGCTGAATTCTGCCATCACGAATGAGTTCTTCTAAGGCTATTTTAGCCACCTGACGGCGAATAGGGTCAAAAGAAGAGATGGTAATAGCGCCCGGCGTGTCGTCTACTATTAGCTCAACACCAGTCATGCGCTCGAAAGCCTTTATATTTCGGCCTTCTTTGCCGATTATCTTACCCTTTATTTCATCACTTGGAATTTCTACGTTCGTAGATAGAATGTCTGATGCTACGGAGCTCGAAAGTCTCTGAATAGCTGTGGCGAGTATATCCTGAGCCTTCTTTTCGAGGGCGTCTTCTCCTGCCACTTCTAATTTATGAATTCTGGACATTAAATCCTCCTCAGAATTCTTTTCGATCTGTTCTATTAAGACTGCTTTAGCTTCATCTGAGGTCATTTTTGCAATCTTCTCCATCTCCTCCTTCTTTGTGGCCTCCATTTTATCCACCTTTTCCTTTATTTCTCTGATTTCGGTGATTTTTAATTTAAGGGCCTCCACTTCTTTATCTATATCCACCTGACGTTTGTCTAAAAGGTCTTCCTTTTTAATCAGACGAGTCTCTGTTTGCTGGCTTTTATCTTCTTTTTCCTTTGCCTCTTTATGAGCTTTCTCTAAAAGAGCTTCACTTTTCTTTTCTGCTTCATCTGTTATACGCTTTGCATCTTCCTTTGACTTAAGGAGCATTTCCTTAATTTCGAGCTCCATTGAGCCCTTTTTTCCGAGGGAGATGATTAGGCGTAGGTAGTAACCGATCGCTATTCCGGCGACAGCGGCTGCGCCTGCGAGCGCTAATATTTTTGTTAATGACATACGCGAATATAATTCGCTTTTGTCCTTTGGCGGACGGTTTTATCTGTTAATGCCAAACGTGTGCGTTTATAAACATATAAATATGGTTTTTTTGGCACAGGTACTGACTCTCACTGTATCTTTCGTATAGGATAGGCAGAAAATACGCTAAAAGGGTCAAAAACGAATTAAAAATTAAAATTAATAACTTTTTTAGTATATAACACTGCTAGTTTTATGTCCAGCTTGACATTAAGCAGATTTTTTCGCTGGGAGAATTTTGTCGATGATTCCGTATTTCTTTGCCTCCTCAGAAGACATGAAAAAGTCACGATCAGCGTCTTTTTCAATGCGGGAAAGCGGCTGACCTGTATTATTTGCTAGGATTTTATTAAGCTGTTCGCGCATTTTAAGTATATGTTTAGCGCTTATTTCTATATCCGTAGCCTGTCCCTCAGTTCCACCGTGTGGCTGATGAATCATTACCTCTGAATTCGGAAGGGCAAAACGTTTGCCTTTCTTACCGGCTGATAGAATAACGGCGCCCATAGAAGCGGCTATTCCTACACAAACTGTAGAAATGTCGTTTTCTATATGATTCATGGTGTCGATTATGGCTAAACCAGCGCTAATAGAGCCTCCTGGAGAGTTAATGTATAGTGAAACATCCTTCTTCGGATCCTCAGACTGAAGGAAAAGTAGCTGGGCGATTATAATATTAGCCACATTATCATCGATAGGGCCACCTAAAAAGACTATATTTTCCTTAAGAAGGCGAGAATATATGTCATATACTCGCTCACCTAGATTTGTTTTTTCGATTACTGTTGGTATAAGCATGGTTTTTCGGTTATTTTATAAGATTATTAGGGCAGTGTAACAGGTTTTTGATAACTTGGCAAAAAATGCAAATATCGCACCCTAGGGTCACTAGTGTCCGCTTAAAAATCCCTCCACATAGAAAAAACCCTTAGGATAAGGGATAATATGTTTATCGAAACCATTATCAACTTAATACTGCCTAAGGGCTCTTTCGTATGCATTATTCTAGCACAATTTTTAGTCAG
>JAPLZH010000045.1 GCA_026395105.1 Candidatus Tayloriibacteriota bacterium | reverse complement strand
GCTGGATTACACTTGGCTTCAGAGCTATCGTGTTGTGCTCCTCGAGATTTGATTTTTGATCGCCCGCCGTTCCGGCGGCGGGCGCCTGTTTTTTTTGCTTCTCCTGAATTTTGATTTCCCTTGCCTTTTGTGAATTTTTTTATGACTGTTAAAATAACTCAGAATAATATATAATTCCAATATGAGTTTTGAATTACCAATCACCCAAATGGCTAAAGCTAAGAAGGCTGAAAAACCGGAGAAAACCCAGGAAGAACTCCGTCAGGTTTTTTTGGAACGAATTGAAAATATTCGTGCATCCACTTTGAACAAATTAGATATCTATGATGAAAAATTAAAAAAAGGAGAGTTTGATGATCAGGTCGGCGAACTAGCTGGAAGCGGTGAAAATAGAAAGCTTCAAATGCGAAAAGAAATTTCGAATGATGTCGCTAGACTGGATAAGATGAAAGAAATACTAGATAGTGGAGAAGAACTACCACAAGAAACTGTTAGTATTGAAGTTGCTAAAACTCAGAACAAAGTTTCACTGGAAGCTGTTTTTGGAAAACCTAAAAATGAATTTGTCCCAAATTTGATAAAACCAGAAGATTTAGACTATGCCATTTTGAAGGATGATATAGATAGTGATAAATTTGGCGAATACACACTGAATCCTGATACACAAAATCTAGATTTTGAAAATATTCTAGAAACTAAGGTCTTTATTCCCGATCTATCTGCCTTTAACGGTAAACCATTTCCTGAGGTTTTTAAATATTTGACTGATACTTACTCCGGTACCCATAATATCCCCGGTGTGGAATATTGGAAATGGCTATTCGAAAATCCATCTAAATCTCCACCCGCCATGAAAGATACAAAAGCTGGATTACACTTGGCTTCAGAGCTATCGTGTTGTGCTCCTCGAGATTTGATTTTTGATCGCCCGCCGTTCCGGCGGCGGGCGCCTGTTTTTTTTGCTTCTCCTGAATTTTGATTTCCCTTGCCTTTTGTGAATTTTTTTGGAAAAAAGTTTAAAGTGTGATATAATACCGAAGTGAAACTCAGGCAATCATTATTTTGGGATACTAATCCAGATAAAGTGGATATACAAAAAAACGCTCAGTATATCATTGAGCGGGTTTTAGATTTTGGCCGTGACACGGAGGTAAAATGGCTATACGAAACATATGACAAGTCTTTATTAAGAAATACTATTTTAAATTCTCGATCTTTAATGCCGGGGACAAAAAAATTATGGACATTGATTCTAAAAACAAAATAGACTCTAATTTCTTATAACGAATAATAGAATCTGATGAAATTTACTGATTTTTCCAAGTATAAAGTCGGCAGGGCAGATGAGCTTAAAGGTACAGATAGAATGACCTACCGCGCTCTTGAGATGTTGCCCGGCCTTTTGTCTTGGGGAACTATTTTAGGGGCCATCATAGCTTCATATTTTATTCCACTATATGCGGCGATTTTCATAATCGCCTTTGATCTCTACTGGTTTTTAAAAACTATCTACCTTTCTTTGCACCTTCGACATAACTGGAAGAGGACGCTCTATAATATGAATCTGAACTGGGCAGAGATGCTTAATAATTTAAAGTATGAGCATATCTATCACATGGTCATTTTGCCTTTTTACAAAGAGGGCACAGATGTACTAGAGACGGCCATTTCATCTCTTATTAAGGCAAAGGTAAATAGGAAAAGAGTGATAGTAGTTTTAGCAGCGGAAGAGCGAGCCGGTTTAGAGGCAAAGGAAAGAGCGGAATCTCTAATTCGAAAATACGCGCCACAGTTCGGTCACTTCATAATCACCATTCATCCGAAAGATCAGCCGGGAGAATTAGCTGGGAAGGGCTCGAATATTTCTTATGCATGTGAGGAGGCCCGCCTACGCGTCCTCGATACTCAAAAGATTTTATATAAAGATGTAATAGTTTCGGCATTTGATATAGATACTATAGTTTATCCTCAGTATTTTTCTTGTTTGACTTGGAATTTTTTAACGCATCCGAATCCATACAGGACTTCATTCCAGCCAGTACCTTTTTACAATAATAATATTTGGAAGGCTCCGGCACTTTCACGAGTGGTGGCATTTTCCGGAACTTTTTGGCAAATGATACAGCAGGAAAGGCCGGAGCGACTCGCTACTTTTTCTTCCCATGCAGTTAGTTTCCAAACTCTATATGAAGTAGGATATTGGCAAAAGAATATGGTTTCTGAGGATTCGCGAATATTCTGGAACTGCTATTTAGCATTCGATGGAAATTATGATGTAGTGCCGATGTCCTATCCGGTCTCAATGGACGCAGCCCTCGCTCCGAAATTCTGGCAAACACTTAAAAATGTTTATAAACAGCAGAGAAGGTGGACTTGGGGAGTGGAAAATGTTCCGTACATTCTTTTCGGCTTCATAAAACATCCGCGGATTTCTCTTAGCAAAAAATTAAAAATGACTTTCGTTCAGCTGGAAGGCTTCTGGTCCCTAGCTACGAATCCTATTATGATATTTCTACTCGGCTGGCTTCCTGTCGTTATCGGCCACGGTGCATTTCGTGCCTCACTTCTTTCGTATAATTTGCCGATTATTACGCGCGACATTATGGCGGTAACGATGCTCGGACTCGTCATGTCCGCCATTATATCTATGAGCCTTTTGCCTAAAATGCCAAAGGGTATTAAAGGAATACAAAAAGTTTGGATGGCACTACAGTGGGTCTTCGTGCCGATCACCATCACTATTTTCGGAGCTATTCCTGGGCTCGATGCACAAACCCGCCTACTTCTCGGAAAATATATGGGCTTCTGGGTCACGCCTAAGCACAGATAAAAAAGTAAAGAGCCGAATTTCATGGTAAAATCATAGTCACATGAGACCGATGTCCATTAAAAAACGCAGAACTTTCATAGTCATTTTCTTTGCGCTTTTTATAATCCTCATTCCAATAGTCATTCTATACTCACTCGGCTATCGCCCAGGCGGCGGATTTTTCCTAGTTAAAACCGGCGGACTATATGTTCACGCGCCCACCTCAGGCGTCACTTTTACAATGAGCAATGGTAATAAAGAAAATCTCGGCCTATTCCAAAACGGCTTTTTCGTGCAGAATTTAATTCCGAATGATTACGCTGTTTCTTTAAGCAAAGAGGGTTATTATCCGTGGGCAAAAATCCTTCGAGTTAAACCACAGTTAGTCTCCGAAGCATTCCCGATCCTAATTCCTCGAGATTTAAAATTAACGGAAATAGAGAAAACATTAGGGGTGGCCACAACGTCCTCGATAAAGGCCACGACATCAAAGGTAGATAATTCAGAATACAAAAGAGTTTCGGGACTTTTTGCTTTAGCGACCACTACCGCGAATTTGCCCCTTCAGAAAATTAAAAATAAAGTGGAGATTTTCGCAAAAGGGGATAATATTTTTGCCCTTTGGAATGGAGATTATTCAGATATTCCGCTGTCTTTTTGCACTTACGATATTTGTGAAGCGACAAGCACTGTCTTCGAGGCGCCCGGCCTAAAATACATAGACTTTTATCCTAATCGAAACGATGTCATACTAATTACGAGCGTGAATGGAATAGTGGTGGTAGAAATGGATAAAAGACCATTGCAAAATATATTCCCATATTATCCAGTCCGCGGTTCTGAATTTAGAGTAGACACAGATGGTATAATATACGTTAAGGATGGAGATAGAATTTTTATAGCGGGAGTTTAGGATTATATATTTTATGACTAGCAAAAATAATTTCGCCAAGTCTATTAGAATTTTATTCGCACTGGTAGTCGGAGCGTACGTATATTATTTTTCTCTAGATCCATATTCGCATCAGATTTTTCACTCTCTGAATTTAGTTATACACGAAGCGGGTCATACTTTATTTATGATAGGCGGGGATTTTCTTTCGCTCGCTGGGGGAACTATTTTACAGCTTTTAGTTCCGCTCATATTTGTAATGTATTTCTGGTCAAAAAATCAAAAGTATTCAGCTTCAATAATCCTCGCCTGGTTTTCCGCTAACTTTTTCGATGTACAGATTTACGTGGCAGATGCAGTTAAAATGCAGTTACCTTTACTCGGTGGTGATAATGTCATTCACGACTGGAATGAAATTCTATTTAGGCTGAATGCACTACAATACACTGATCAAATCGCCAGTTTCTTTAATATTATAGGTACGCTTTTATTAGTAACCTCTGTGGTTTTGGCAATATATTTTACAATAAGTAAGGATGAAAAAGACCATGTCAACTCATATGACCATGACACCCAAATCATCTAACGGGGCTTCTTTTAAATGACACCATTGTTGTTGTTAATTTCTTCTTTGTGTCGATAGATTTTGATCCCATTTTCTTCTGATATGCCTTGTACAAATTATCA
>JAPLZH010000028.1 GCA_026395105.1 Candidatus Tayloriibacteriota bacterium | reverse complement strand
TTGCAGATCCTGCGCTATACATTTTCTCAATACAAAACCTCTCTCCAAAAGACAAATGATGATATTTCATATGACAATTAAATTAATTATTTTGTTAATACATTAATTCTACTGTCCTACTTCAAAGGTAGCTAGTTCATTGAATTTCAAGGCTTTAAAAAGGTATGCCAAAACAATACACCAGTACTACAAAGGACAAAATGAACACTACTAATGGCGGCAATCGCGTAACAGCTTTGGCTCAGTGGATTCTTAGCCTCATCCCGGTGGATTTGACGAAGAGGCCCTGCGTCACCTGTTTTTCTTGCTTGTTCACCCAGGATATGAGGAGCCTGGGTCAAGAGGAGCTCAACTTCCGACATTGTTTCGGAAATCTCTCGGTGTTCGAGCACGCTGTAACCGCCAAGCTTCAGGAACTCGGTATAGCGGTCGAAAAACTCGAGTGGTTCAATCCCAAAGACTTACGTCTGGATCTCAATAACTGTGATCAAGTGCCGGGTTTCCTGGCAATGGTTGAGCGAGCTATCGGGGAACGGGCAGAGGTGCCGGAACCGTTACGAAAAAATATCGATGATGATATCGACACTGGGAAGCGCATCGATGCGAACGAAAAACGCAAAGAACTTCTCAAGCAACTGTTCGTTAAAATGGAGTGGAACAAGCCACTTCCTGAGGAACTTCGAAGTTTCCTTGACGAAAAGTTGCCGAAACTCGTGACGGAGTTGAGCTAATACGCCGAAGGATAGTGCCACCTTTGATTCAAAAGCACTAGGGAATGATGACTTCCCGAGAAAAAGTTGTCATAAAAGGAGCGAGGTTCAATCCCAAACTCCGGCCACAGAGAACTTCTGTGGTTTTCTTTTGGTCAATTTCTTTTCAGTGTTCCTCTCAATTAATCATTAATACTAGGTCAGCTTTCTCTTTGGGCCGATACAGCTCCAAATATTTGTTATAAGCAATTTTGAATAGACGTATGTAAGAATCAGGATGATCTTCTGGAAAATAATCTTCTCCCCACCGTTCTTTCTCTCTTTTAATCCTCCTTTGATCCGCTTCTTCAACATTTCCATCAAGAAAGATTTTCTTATCCCAAAGATCATCAAGAATATCCGGGTGATATAGAAAAATTCCATCTAATAGTAGAATGGCGTATTGTTTATCATTTTTAAAATCGTTTACGAGAGCTCTTATGCGTTGAAAGCCGGTATTATTACTCCATTCTAAAATTAAAGAATGTGAGTTTCTGTCGATTTGAGGTATTAGTATTTCTCTAGTGTTAGCAGTCGTAACATAATCATCCATGAAGACTGGTTTGACTCTTGAATCGTGAGCAGCTATATATTTAAGAAAAGTTGTTTTTCCAAGGCCACTATAGCCGTCTAAACCTACAACAAGCTTATCTTGCTCTTTAAGCCAATTATTTAGGCGACTTTCTATTTCCTCATAGTTTAATTCTAGATTCATATATCTGTTAATTATATGTTATTGTATCACTGTTTACTGAGAATATAGATTTGTAGCCAAAAAGGTTCCAATATTGTCCCAGATGCGCACCGAAAAAGTTAAAAAAGCTGAAAGTATTATTCTTATTATGCTAGAAATAAACGTGTCAGAATCCTGACATAAACCGCTCGATTTCTTTACAGGTTTAGTATATACTTTTCGTCATGACAAATAAGTATGTGCTAAAAATAAAGGAATTTCGTATTGAAAAGGGATTTTCGCAGGAGCAGGTGGCGAATGTTATAGGAGTATCGAGGCCGACATATACCGCCATAGAAGCGGGGAAGCAGGAATTAAGTGCGGATGAAATCCAGAAGCTCGCGAAATTTTATTCTATCAGTGTGGACGACCTTCTTTCTGGCGTGACGCCTGATATTGAGAAGTATAAGCATATGATTTTGGCGTATTTACGTATGGATCTTTCTGATAAAGATGATGGAAGAGTTCCGAAGACTAAACTGGCTAAGCTCCTCTATTTAGCGGACTTTGCTTGGTTCTATGAGAATCTAAAGAGTATGAGCGGTATGCAATATAGAAAACTGGCATACGGCCCAGTGCCTGATATGTTTTTCCGTGCTATAGATGAGCTCGCCGAATCCGGGAAAATCTGTATAGAGGCAAAGAATGATGGAGAAAAGGAAATGTTCCTCATAAGCGAATCAGAGAGTAATAAAAATGAAAAGGTGAAAACACTTTCTTCGGGGGAGATGAATTTGATGGAAAAGATCGCTAAGAAATGGAAGAATAAAAAGACTCAGGATATAGTTAATTTTACTCATAATCAGCTACCGTACCTTCTTTGCAGAACTGATGAGCTCATCCCCTATGAGCTAATAACACAGGAGGATGAGGGCGAGGTATATTAAATGCTATGCAAGGCAACTACTCGATAGAGATATTGCCTTTTGCAAAGAGGCACTTCGCATTTAATTTATTCAAAATGTATCGCGCCCTTATGCGCCTCTAAATGCGCTTTTATTTGCGGATAATTTTCTAAAGAAAAGTCGGTTTCGACTATATGGAGGGCTTCGGCGCGGGCGGCTTCGACCATTTTAATGTTTTTTAGGGCTTCCATGGCTACATCTCTAATGCCCCATTGACGGGAGCCGTAAAGTTCGCCCGCGCCTCTAAACTGTAAATCATATTCGGCTAATTCGAAACCATTTTTCGCTGTGCGAAGAGCTTTTAGGCGCTCCACTGTCTTTGCACTTCTCGATTCTGCGAAGACATAGCAGTATGCCTGATGATTTCCGCGAATGACTCGACCCCTGAGCTGATGAAGCTGGGCTAGGCCGAAGCGCTCGCCACCTTCTATCACTATGACTGTAGCATTCGGAACATTCACTCCGACTTCCACGACTGATGTTGCGCAAAGTATATGGATTTTTCCTGCATTAAATTCATTCATGACTTTATCTTTATCATCAGGTTTCATCTTTCCGTGAAGAACACCGATTTCATATTCTTTAAAGACACTTCGCTTTAAACGCTTCGCTTCCTCGATCACTGACTTTGCATTAAGAGCTTTTTCTTTATCTGGATCTGGCTCATCTATTCGGGGGCAAATAATATACATTTGTCGGCCGGCTTCTAACTCCAGCTTCACTTTTTCATAAGCCTTTTCACGTGCCTCAGCTCCTGGAAGAACGATTTCAGTGATTATGGGTTTTCTGCCATGTGGCATTTGATCGAGAAGTGTCAGATCTAGGTCCCCGAAAATAGTGAGAGCTAATGTGCGGGGGATGGGCGTAGCTGTCATAGACAAAAGGTGCGGTGCGCGGGCTAGATTATCTGCGTCTTTTCTCACGAGCTTTGCCCTCTGGGCAGTGCCGAAGCGGTGTTGCTCGTCTATTATGACGTACGCTAAATTTTTAAACTTCACAGTTTTCTGAATAAGGGAATGAGTGCCGATGACTATAGGAATTTCTCCATTTTCCACCCATTTTAAAAGCTGTGTGCGAGAAATATCCGTCCAGCCTGAAGGATTTAGCTTCGATGGAAATTTTCGGCATCCGCTTCCCGTCATAAGAGCGACAGATATATTTAAATATGAAAAGTATTTTATAAAAGATTCGAAATGCTGAGTGGCAAGTATTTCAGTAGGGCACATATATGCCACCTGAAGTCTGCCGTAATTCTGGCCCTTCGGACGGGTGGTCACTACAGCGTGTGCGGTAGAGGCGGCCACCGCCGTTTTTCCAGAACCGACATCTCCCTCTAAAAGACGGGACATCGCATGACCTTTTCGGAAATCAGTGAGAATAGTTTTTATGGCATTCCTCTGTGCCTCGGTGGCTTCGAAAGGAAAGCGCTTTATAAATTCCTCGACCGAAGATTCTGGCGGGTCGACCATAAAAGCTGGCTCGTTTTTATAGGCCACTCTGGCTTTTTGCTTATCTATCTGAATGAAGAAAACTTCTTCGAAGGCAAAGCGCTTGCGGGCCACATCAGCATCATTTTGCTTTTGAGGGGAATGAATCCAAACGAAAGCAGTTTTAATACTAGGCAAACTGTATTTCTTTAGGATTTCTTCCGGAATAGGATCTTCTAAGGTGTCTAAAAGTCCGGATTTAAAAACCCTTTGCACTGCATGATAAATCCAGTTCGATGTTATTCCACGGGATTCCGGATAGACAGGGTAGAGGGTGTGATTCATATCTTCCATATTCGAGCCTTCGAAAAGGGAGTGGCCAACGCCGATCGGAATTTTCGTGACCATCTCTATTTGCGGATTTGAAAGATATAGTTCGCCCTTTCTTTCTGCTACCCGGCCTTCAGCACGGACGAAAGCACCTTCCGAAATCATCTTTGCTATATACGGCTGATTAAACCAGACGCATTTTATGCGACCGCCAGCCTGATCCTCTATGATTCCGTCGGACATTGGAATCTTTTTTACAAAAGCCTTACTGGTTTTTAAATTTTTTATTTGGCCGAAGATCACCGCGTCTGCTCCTTTCGTAAGAGAATTGATATTTTGCATCTCTGCAGTATCTCCGTAACGCGCTGGAAAATGATAAAGTAAATCCTCCACGGTCTTAATGCCGAGTTTGCTAAGCGCCATTTTCTGTGGCGGGGAAAGACGCACAAAAACCGAAGTGACAGGTGAATTCAGGGTTATTCCTAGGCTTTTCTTTTCTATCATAAGGGTATTGTATCAGAAAGAGGCGGTAGGGGCATATTTATGCTATTATGAACGCCGGAAGGGGGGTGATCAGCTTGAACAAAAACAAAAAAGCCAACCCTTACTCGGATCTGAAAGTTCTTTTTCATGATCTAGTCGGACAAACTGTACATGTAGAATATGCTTGCTCTGAAAGAGATTTCACTAGATCGGGCGAAATGGCAGTCATGAATGCTAGTGATGCCATGCAATTCGTCAGAAAAAACCTTTTCGGCGTTTCTTTTGAGGTTAAATTTGATGGCTTGCTCGAAGTAGTGAGAAATGGAGTGGACACTGACTTAAAAGTCACTGCAGTGATAGACGTGTCCCTCGAAGAAAACACTGTTCACCTTAAACAGGCGGAACAGCTAAGGAAAGACATACTCGCGGGTAGAAGTTCTCCCCTTGAGTCAGAAATACTTTTCATCCTCGCAACTTTAGAGTTTAGGAATAGAGAAGGTAGTTTGATTTCAGTTCAACCGGATTACCTCATTCCACAAATAGTGGATGTACCACTCGCAGGAAGACACTTGTTCTTTTATTTGTTTTCTGCTAGCTATAGTTTTACCGGCTAATTCATTTTCAGCACACAGCCCTCCGAAAGTGGGGCTGTTTTTTATATCACAAAGTTTTGCACGCTTAATAGTTTTGGTATAATATAGAGATATGGATAAGCCTTTCATATCTAAAAGAGTAGAATTTAATTCTAAAGATGATCAGAAAGGCTTTGTTGAAAGTGTTCTAGATTATTCTGGTCTTTCTTTATCAACTTTAGCAAAGAAACTCGGAATAAGCATAAGGACCTTATCTGATTGGAAAAATGGTAATTTTAGAATTTCTTTTTTGCACTTTAAAAAGATGTTAAAAATGAGGCGAAATAAAGGGAAGATTAATTATAAGGTGATAGATCTGAAGGAACACTTACGAAGTATAGCTTCGAAGGGTGGAAATGAAAATATTAAGAAAAATATAAGGATAAATAATAATGAAGAATATAGATTAAAACAATGGCAAAAATGGTGGAATAAAGAAGGAAAAGAAAGGGCAAAAGGAAGATTTTTGCTAGACGTGTTTTTGCCAGAAAAAAGTAATCTGCTTGCCGAATTTATGGGAATAATGATTGGCGACGGGGGTGTAGCGCCGTACCATATATCCATAACTCTTAATTCTGAGGATGATAAAGAATATGCACATTATGTAATTAAACTTTTGTATAATCTTTTTAGGGTTCGGGCAAAGGTTTATAAGAAAAAAGATGCAAAGGCTATCGATATAGTCATCCAAAGAAAGAAACTTGTTGATTTTTGTGTAAGTCTAGGCCTTAAAATAGGTAATAAAATTAGACAGGGGATAGATATTCCAGAATGGATACTCTTAAATGATGAATATACAAAAGTTTGTGTAAGAGGGCTCTTCGATACTGATGGCACTGTCTATGATCATAAGTATAAATCTAAAGGTAAAGACTATGAGTATACAAAGATGATGTTTTCTAGTGCTTCTCCGAATTTGATAAGGGTAATGCATAAAATTTTGATTAAAATGGGATTTCGTGCAACAATAGGCTCATTACATAATTCTGTGTTTCTGGAAAGACAGGATGATGTGATAAAGTACTATAATGTTATAGGAACGAGTAATCCTAAACATGAAAGAAAATTAAAGAAAGGTTTGGAGAGGTGGCTGAGCGGCCGAAAGCGGCACCGTGCTAAGGTGTTAGGGACGTAAGTCTCTCGCGGGTTCGAATCCCGCCCTCTCCGCATTGACAACTAAGTATCGGTGTGTCCTTATTGCTCTAGAGCAAAGTGCGACCTACGTGCCTTACTTAGTTTCCAAAACAACACCTTTATTACGGTGTTGTTTTGTATTTGTATAATTATGTAATGAATCTTGATACTGCGGTTAAAACAATCAATTCACTTCTAGAAAGAGAACAACCTAAAACATTTAGCAGTTCATGGATCTCTACTCACTCTCCCTCTATATATCAGTTCATTCGTACAAATCTTAGAACCGAAAATGACCACATAGATTGGGACAGATTCACATATGGG
>JAPLZH010000001.1 GCA_026395105.1 Candidatus Tayloriibacteriota bacterium | reverse complement strand
ATTGCAGATCCTGCGCTATACATTTTCTCAATACAAAACCTCTCTCCAAAAGACAAATGATGATATTTCATATGACAATTAAATTAATTATTTTGTTAATACATTAATTCTACTGTCCTACTTCAAAGGTAGCTAGTTCGGTGTTTATTGGAGCAAATCTAATCGAGTTATGAAGAAAATCGTAATCATTACCATCAGTTTGGCATTTATTTTCGCCGTTTATTTGATGCGGCCCAGTCTGGGCACATCTACCGCGGTCGCTACGGTGACCGAGGTTCCTACCGCCGTCAAGGCGGAGAGTAATCAGCAGACGGAAAACAAACCGGCAGAGGCACAGGAAAAACCTCAACAAATTTTCGGATCAAATACCCTGCGATTCAACTGCAGGGTCGAGATCCAATAAACCGCAACCAAAACAAAAAAATAAATGAATAAAAAGTTAGCAATTATCGGCGCCGTAATTTATACGGTAATTGGCATCATTTCGATGCCGTCGGTCAGTGCTCAGACGCCCACAACCACAGTTGTCACCCCAGTTCCCGTCACCCCCGTGGTGCAGGAATTGCAGGAATTGGCGACACGTCCCCGGCTGATTAGCTGGGCGGCACAGAACATTGATCGGGTATGGATCTACGTCTCCTCCCCAGGTATTGTCGGCAATAATGTTTACATCTACGCCGATTTCACCAACGGGGTCTCGAAAGAGAAACTCGAAGCATTCATGTCCAGCATATATGGTGTCGACATCGTCGACTCCAGCTGTGCTATCTGGGTGTCTATGGAGCTCATCTCCAAAGGTCGGTCGTATTTCTACGACTCCACCTACTGGACACCAGTTCGGAATGAGAATGGGTACTGGGAAATTCCGAGTTGGAATATGATCAGTCCAAAACTGTGCGACAACATCTTCATCCCATACACTGGGATCGAAGCGGCGAAGATCGTGTCCATCAAACAAGGTTCATCAGACTGGGGATCGGAAGATCTTTACGGAAGAATCGAGCAAGGACAGGGGTTCTGGTTCGACACTTCTCGTCTGGGAGCTGGTTACCTAGTCGTCAGCACGGCTTCTGGTGAAACGATCTTCAACTTCAGCTATGGCAAATACAGTTTGCCCGTAAACGTCGTGATGAAGCTGGTCGTCGGTGATTCGGCGGATCTCCGTTTCATCAGTAGTCTCGGTTCCCAGATTACCTACAAAAACTATATCTGGGTCCGTTACGACGAAAATACTGGGAAATGGTACGGGAATGTGCCGATCTATATTATAGATGCGGCAGATCCGTACAAAGTACTAACCCTGCTTACGAAGTCGAGTGCCGGGTACGTCCAAGCCTTCCGGGTTACGAGGTTTAATCCTGATGGGACTCAGTCGATATACATCGTGGATGCCGTTCCGACTAATGGTGTTTACAAGGCGACGATTGACCTCACGAGCCCTACGCTCACACACATCGAGCCATTGATGCCTGTTGACGTTCTCCCGGAGCCAAATCAGCCCTTTGGAAAGGGCCCGTAAATACCCCAAGCAGTGTTAGTTTTCACAACGCGCGATTCACACGAATCGCGCGTTTTTTGTATTCAAAAAACGCGCGGGCTAGACATATAAATTGACTGTGAATTTTTATTTCTATACACCAAGAAATTCCCGAATCACCCCCTCTATTTTTTCAGCCTCTCCTGGTTCAAACCATTTTATTCGAGCGTCTTTTCTCCACCAAGTTTTTTGCCTTCGGGCGTACTGCCAAATTTTCGCAGAAAGAATTTCTACAAGCTCATCCTTTGAAGAGATTTTTCCCTTTAAAAAATACGAAACATATCTATATTCCAGCCCTAATTCCTCCATCCTTTCATAACTCAGTCCGTTTTTATGCAAATTTTTAATCTCTTCAAGCATCCCGCCGTCTATCCTTTGAACTAGTCTTTTTACGATCTTCTCTTTAAGAATTTTATCAGGCAAGGTAAGTCCTATTTGCAAAAAGTCAAAGTCAGGACTAGGAGAATTTTCTATTTTCGGAACATGGCCGAGCGCTCGGGCGATTTCTAATGCACGAATGAGTCTTCGTCTATTTTTCGGATCCATTTCCGATGCACGCCTAGCGTCAGTCTTTTTAAGCTCCTCCATAAGCTCTCCATCTGACATTTTTTCTAATTCCTCACGCATTTTTTCATCGGCTGTAACTTCGGGCAAAGTAATATTGTCGACTATAGACTGAATGTAAAAACCAGTTCCACCACATATAATCGGCAGTTTCCCGCGCGAAATTATTTCATCCATCGCTTTCTTTGCCTTTTCTTTCCATTCTACCACAGATACTCTGTGGCTCGCGTCAGAAATATCTAGCAAATGATGGGGGACACCTTTCATCTCCTCTGCCGTCACTTTTCCAGTACCTATATCTAGTCCTTTATAGACCTGCCTAGAATCAGCCGAGATTATCTCCCCGCCGAATTTAAGCGCCATCTCCACCGCGAGCGCACTTTTTCCAGAGGCAGTGGGGCCGAGTATGACTAGGACTTTCGGAAGTTTTTTCATTTTATTTATTTGGTGCCGGAGGTGGGACTCGAACCCACATGGATTGCTCCACACGATTTTGAGTCGTGCGCGTAAACCAATTTCGCCACTCCGGCTTTTGCCTTTTCGACGCCTTTATTAGTCTACTAGAAAAAGTATAAAAATCAATTATAATGTACGTATATGTCATCACAATTTTTTAGCGACTCCATTTTTTGGATTGAGGTGGAGAAAATAAAGCCAAATCCTTTTCAGCCTAGGCATGAATTTGACGATGCGAAATTAAAGGACCTTTCTGAATCTATTCGCATGTACGGGGTTTTACAGCCACTCGTCGTCACTCGAAAGGAGATGACGAAGGAGGATGGAGGAATCGCTGTAGAGTATGAGCTTATAGCAGGTGAGAGGCGTCTTCGTGCTTCTAAGCTAGCAGGCCTCGCTCAGGTGCCGACACTCATCAGAAGCGGGCAGGAGGATGGGAGGGTGAAGCTCGAGCTCGCTATAATAGAGAATTTGCAAAGAGAAGATTTAAACCCGGTGGACAGAGCGCGCTCTTTCGACAGGCTGACTAAAGAATTCGGATTAAAGCATGTGCAAATAGCAGAAAAGGTGGGAAAGAGTCGTGAATATGTTTCAAACACTTTAAGAATTTTAGCTTTGCCTTCCGAAATGCTTGACGCTTTAGGCTCTGGAAAGATCTCCGAAGGTCATACTCGACCACTTCTCATGCTTACCGATAGACCAGAAGAGCAAATGACTCTTTTTAAGGAAATAATGTTTAAGAAAATGACAGTCAGAGAGTCTGAGAGAATCGCTAGGAAAATCGCCCTCGACCGTGTTCGAAAACATACTTTAGATCCTGAACTGATGGAGATGGAAAAGAAGCTGGCTGATTCGCTCGGCACTAGGGTGCACATAGAAAAGCGAGAAAACGGTGGGAAAGTGATGATCGATTTCTTTACAAACAATGATTTGCAAATGCTCCTCGATGTTCTCAAAAATCAGAGAATGAGCGGAATGCCGACAGAGGTTCCACGAACTCCATCGATCCAGAGTGGTGAAATTCTGGTTTCAGTTCTGGCTTCGGTTCCAGCTTCAGGTGGACCGGATACTGCGCTCATTAATGAATCGGGAGCAGATGCGACAGTCGACGATAGATCAAAGCAGGAAAAAGAAGAGGAGGAAAATACTGAGGATTTATACTCTATAAAAAATTTCAGTTTATAAAAAAGAGGACCTTCCGAGAATCGGAAGGTCCTTTGTAAAAGACACTTTATTTTTGTGACCTTATGAGAGTTTCGTCCCACGGATACACAAATTTAGGGTTAAACTGATGATCACCCCAAATTCTAAACCCCTCCTCAACAGCCAAAAAGGCTTCGTGAAAGGCTATTGGATGAGAATGATTTGGCATGTAGTCACGATACGATAAATCGCCATGTGCCGACAAAAGCTTTATCAAATTCTCATCCTGAATCGGAATTAAACCACCGCTCTGACTTTCGAGGGTGATGTACCGAATGAATTGTGGGTTAACCACGAGACCGTAAGTCGTTACTTCTTCGTCCTTAAATAGAACGTGTTCTGGCGGAAGAAAGGAGCTAATCTCTTTGAAAAAATCCTCTCCAAGTTCTTCCCAAACTTCTCTTCGAAGTGTGTCTGTATCAGTTTCACCGAGATCCATTTTCCCCTCGGCGGTGACCTGACACATTCCGGGCCAGGTTTGAACCTTTCCCTCTGCGAAGTGGAATAATCCACGACGCTGTAAAAGTGCATATAGCACTGTACCGATTCTGTAAAATAGTAGAAGCCCTACCTTTTTAACAGGTAATGACCTCTGACATGTGAACTAGCTACCTTTGAAGTAGGACAGTAGAATTAATGTATTAACAAAATAATTAATTTAATTGTCATATGAAATATCATCATTTGTCTTTTGGAGAGAGGTTTTGTATTGAGAAAATGTATAGCGCAGGATCTGCAA
>JAPLZH010000024.1 GCA_026395105.1 Candidatus Tayloriibacteriota bacterium | reverse complement strand
TCCTAGCTTTAATTTCAATGTCAGTTAGTCTCATTACGTCATGTATTCTACCATGGTGGCTAGATGAATACTTGTGTTGTTATACACAGTACCAGAAAGCACGATGACGGCTTACTTAAAAGGGGTGTGAGGGGTTACGATATTTTGCCACTTCACTTAGAGGTCTACCGATTAAGGATGATAGATCAGGTATAAAAATCTTATCTTTAAGTGCTTCAAAGTCTAAGCCTTGGGTATCAGGATTCAGTGTAAATTCACCAAATTTAGAAACATCCACATCATTTTGGCGGGCTTTATAATCTTCTGTTTTAGGATCAATTATCTCTGGACGTATAACGGCATTTTTTATTTCCTCATCAGAGATACTCCATATTTTATATGTCTCTATAAGAAATGAAGAAAATTCGGTCTTAATAGACTCTGGATTAAGTGCTTCCTGATTCTTTCTTGATTTTCCTTTTAATTTTTTCCTAAGGTTCTTACTAAAATCGTCCCCTTTTTCAGTTTCTTCATCACCTAAAAGTGCTTCTGCTTGGCCTTTTAATATCTCTGCTCTCTTACCAAAAGGGTCAAGCATCGCTACCTCTTTTAATGTTAAATGTTTTACCTCCCCGCTTTCTTTTTGGAGTTCAGTCACGGCGTCTTCTCCACGTATCGCTTTGATAGCATTTAGCCTGAAAATATCTTCTGGTAAATCTAATTCTTTTGGATCAAGCGTAAGCAAAAAACCTTTTGATGCTAGAATTTTAGCTACTAAAACTCGGTCTTCTTTGGAATATTCTTTGAAAGTCAGAGCGGTCTTAAATCTCTCATCCAAAAATTCGGCAAAACTCCTTTCCTGTCGACCAGTTTGTTTTTCAATCAGCCATGAAGATAAAATAGCCTCCACGGAACCCTGCGTCATAACAAATTTCTTCAAAGAATAAACTTTCCCAGAAGCGTCCATCACTCCAGCCCTTCTAGCTACTTCCTTATCGGTTTCATTAGTATAACTTTCCTGGATTTCAGACATTACCTTGCATAAATTTGGCAAAGTGGTATTCAAATCATAAAATGACATGTCTATAGAACCATCTCGGTTTAACAAACGGGAAAGCATAATATCATAAGCCTCATCTGGCTTGGTATATTTTACTTCTAGGTTATTTTGTTCAAATTCACGAGCGATTTCCGGCGGTAAATCCTGCCTTTCGGGATTTTTCTCGGATTTTAGGTTTGCCGTAAAAATCATTTGAAAACCTGGAGCAATTTCAACAATACCATTACCCACAATATTTATCCTATCCCCCACTTTTGCATTAAAAACACCTTTAATAAAAACCATCTGCTCTTTTGGCAAAGCGGTGAACTCATCGAAAATAACTGCCTTGCCGTCTATCATAGCTTTAGCAAGCGGTCCGTAAATTTCCACGGTTTATATCGCTCCGCCTTTGGCTGGCTTTATACCAGTTTTTCCCCAAACATTACTTTCTTTAGTCTGCGGATTACAAAAAACCATTTCTGAGTCTTTGCCAGTAAAATGCGTAGTGGCAAAACGAGCCAGAGAAGTTTTACCAGTTCCAGTTGGGCCATGAAGAAACATTGGCTTACCAGTAAGCATCCTGTCACCTATCGCTTCCAAATCCCTTTCTACATTTGGCGTAATGCAGATATGTCCGCTCTTGGCTAGATTTTCTTTATATTCAATGAGTTCAGCCTGGCGTAAAATAAGTGGGTCAGTTTTGGAAAGCTTTTCTTCTTCAGCTTTTATTTCCTCTTTAACAGTTTTAAGTACCAACTTATTTCTTTCTTTAACAGATACTGATGTTTTTGGGCTTAATAATTCAAACATTCTCCTCATTCTGAAATCTTTCAAGTCAGCAACATTTTCCATTATTCCCTGCACTTCACCTACTTCAGGCGTAACCTTCAAAATTTGTTCATAATCAATATTAGCCCTGTCGGCCAGGACTTCCTCTTCGTTTTCAGCTTTTTGTTTTTTCAAAGCTTCCTTAGCACCCTTCAAACTGCCAAAATCAACAACCTTAAATTCACCAGCCTGCTTATTCGCCTCGGCTAATGGTTTTTTATAATGTTTGTCAAAAATAGCACCTCTACCGTTAAGCTCAGCAGTAGCTTTGCGAAGCTCTTTCCTTTCCTCGGATATTTCGTGAAAATTTTTCGTATCTTCTGAATTTTGATTTGGTATTCTTTCCATAAGAATATAATACCATAATTAAAATAATTAAGAAAAAAGATTATTTAGCTCTAGATAATGTCTGATTCTGGAGCCACCTCTCAGACTTGAACTGAGGACCTTCGCTTTACAAAAGCGTTGCTCTACCAACTGAGCTAAGGTGGCACTATGCACATCTCGCCGTGTGCCCCTCACCGAACTAACTGAACAGCACGGAAACTAATATACTACATATTCCTTTCATGTTCAATCTTTTTCAGAAATGGCGACGCTTCCCTTCTTTGCGCTAATTCATATCTGCCTCTCACAGCCTCTATAAGGCGCCTAGAATGCGAATATCGGAGAAGTAGTCCTCTGACCCATTTAATGGAACTATTCCAGGCTATTAGGAGGCCATGCGCGAAAGTAACAGCCCAGTGAAAGACATTCCTTCTATTAAATGTTCTGAAAAATGAGAAAACCCTCTCACGACCATGATGAGCGATATGATTCGTCTTAGAAGTCAAATGTGCTAAAAGCGTAGCCTTTCCAGACTTAAGCTCCCATACCTTAAAGAGTATCATCGCAATGATTCCTAATAGAGCTATAATAAATGTCCAAAAGGAAAAAGGCATGTTTTTAGACTAACCGAGCACCATGAAGCGCACGAAACGTGACACTTCTATTTTCTCACCGAATTTCTGAACAGCACCAGCTATAAGAGCTTCCACTGTAATTTCAGGATTTTTTACGAAAGGCTGATCGAGCAAAACCATTTCAGCAAAATATGTGGCTAGTTTACCTTCTAAGATTTTTGCTTTAACGGCCTCAGGCTTTCCTTTTACTTCTGCTTCGAAAACTTCTGTAGCTTTTTGCTTTGAATGTTCATCTATTTCCTCCTTTTTAACAAATTTAGGATTAGTAGCAGCTATATGCATAGCGATATCACGAGCGAGTGCTGTGAACTCTTCATTCTTTGAAACGAAATCTGTTTCGCAAAGGAGTTCTACCATAACTCCGACATTACCGTTACTGTGAATGTATGACTGAATAGCGCCAGCCTTAAAAGTTCTGTCGCCTTTCTTTGCAGCTATTTCACTGCTCTTCTTTCTGAGAATAATAATAGCCTTCTCAGCATCACCTCCAGCTTCTTCTAAAGCCTTTTTACACTGCATGACAGAGACACCTGTCTTATCACGCAAATCCTTAATTTGTTCTGTGGTTATCATAAATAATGTGCGATTTATAATCTATTACACACCTAATAATACCATACTAGCGCAGTTATAGCGCTAGTGTAGATTTACTTTCCGAGTTTTCCTTCATTCCAAGCCTTAACGAATTCAGAGACGAAGAATTCAATGCTGGACTTCGATGCATCATTTCCGACGATAGGATATAGGGCATCTTTTACATTACAGTCACCGCCGAGTACAGATACGACAGGTATTCCCATGTCATGTGCTTCCTTAACTGCTGTTTTTTCTTTTCTAGGGTCTACTATAAATAGTGCCTTTGGTAGTTCTTTCATGGAGACGATTCCACCGAAATATCTTTCGAAATTAGCGATCTGTCTGTCTATCATAAGGCGCTCGCGCTTTGTATACTTTGTTAAAAGACCTTTATCACGGTCATCTATGAGTTTAGTGAACTTATCCATTCTCTTTCTGATTTCTCCGAAGTTAGTTAAAGTTCCTCCGATCCATCTTCCATCTACGAATGGTAGAGCTAGGGTTAAACCTGCATTTCTTATAGCATCACGAGCTTCGCTCTTTCCGCCGACTAGAAGAATCTGCTTTCCATCTTTTGAAATGGAAGTTAAGAAAGACTTTGCCTTTTCTAATAGAGGAATAGTCTTTTCGAGATCAAAGATCTCTACCTGATTTTTTCTTCCAAAGATAAAGGGAGCGGCAGTAGGGTGTCTTCTGCTTTTAGAAGTTCCGAAATGCGCACCAGCCTTAAACATACTATCTATTATGGGATTTGACATATAATACGGTGTTTTTTATAGGTGGGGCTAGTCTATCAGATGTAGAGGGATTTTGCAAATTAAATAGGAGAACAAAGTAAATAAAGGCATTTTTCCCAGCCACGCATAAAACCCTGCTGGGTTTTTGCTCTGCTCGCGCCGACCGCGCTCCGCAAGGGCTGGGAAAAATGCCTTTATTTACTTTGTAGAGCTGTGAAATCTGAAAAACTGAAAATTAAAAAAACCACCTCAAAACTTTCGTAATGAAGTGGTGAAAACAAACTCCTGCCAGTTCCTCACCATCGGCAAACTCTCATGATGTAGGAAGGTCCGCTGGCAGGTATGCATATCTCAATACTGAAAAATGGCGCAGGATCGCTGACAGCGAAGAACTTGATGAGAAGTTGAAAGTTGGGAAGGCAGTCAGTTATCGGTTCCTCGGCAGAGATGCTTATCTGAACTCGACGCGTTCGCTTTGTCACCTGCACGAGTTCAGTATTTTCATGAGAACCCGTTGTGAGAAAACGTTCAATTACATCGTCGATTTCAACCTGTCCCGGCACGAGAGGAAGTTTTTCAAAACCTCCAATTCTACCGGCCGATGTTATGAGAAAAGGAATTTCGAAGTGTGGAGGCTCAGTCGTCTTGCCACATCTGCAACTGTGAATGCGTATCCTGCAACTGCAACTGCCACAAGGGTTGGGGCAGAAAGTAGGTGATCATTTACAGTATCGAGGGGAAAGATCTTTCTTTCCCCTCTTTTTTATTGTATTTAATCATTTTTCATTCTATATTTACTTTTATGAGAATAAATCTACACAAAGACATTGATGCTGAAATTAAGATTTTCTTTAATTTCCTTAATAATAAGGATTTTCCACAACATAGAAATATTGTTTTCTTTAAACATCCCGAACTTAAAGAGAAAATTGAGAATATAAAGGATTCTAAAGAACAGATTAAGATTATTGCGGAATTTATTTCTTTTTTTAGAAAAAAATATTCTAATGAAATTGATAAAGCTACTGAATATATAGATAAAGAAATAGAAAATAAGGGAAATAATGCACTTTTTGTCTTAGAAAACCTTATGGATTTCAGCAATAATGCAGAATATATAATAATTCCAACGATTTATCCTTTATGCCCCTTTTTTAATAACACTTTCTTCTATTCAATATATGATGTTAAAAATGGTAAAGTCACCTATGATGACGTAGTCTCTGTTTCAATGCATGAGATTTCACATATGATTTTATTTGAGATTCTAGAAAAAAATAATATTTTTCTTAATAAAGAACTGATATATTTCGTTAAAGAAATCATTGCTCCAGTTTTGGTTTATCAGGATGATTTTAATGGATTATTTGAGAAGGAAATCATTGGTAATATTGATGCTACAGAAATACGTTTTTCTATGAATGGAAAAACAATCAAAGCTTTTGATTTTTTTAATGAAATGTTTATAAAAAACAAAAAAGAAGGTAAGAATTTTAATGATTTCCTATTAAGTACAATTAATATATGTAAAAAGATCGAGAATGGAATAATAGAAAAACATAATTTCTGGAATAAGAACGGCTTCGAAATTATGAATAATAAAGAATTACAAGAACAATTTAAGGTGCCGATTCCATTAAATATTTAATAAGTTTGGTTTCCTATTTTATTCTTCCTCAGAAGCATTCCCCGCCACGCCTGTCTTTTCATACTCTTCGAGTGCTTGGAAGATCGGTTCCATTTTGCCTTGGAAAATTACCTCTATGTTATGCCAAGACTGCTTAATTCGGTGATCGGTAATTCGGTCTTGTAATATGTTATAAGTTCGAATCTTTTCGGAGCGGTCGCCGGTTCCTATTTGCCCCTTTCTTTCCGAGCTCCACTTCTTCGCTTCATGCTCTTCTTTAAGTACTTCGAGCTTTGCCATAAGAATAGTCATGCCTCTTTCACGGTTCGCGGACTGACTTCTCTCTGCTGTAACGCGCACATCTATCCCCGTCGGCTTATGTAAAATACGAACAGCTGTTTCCACTTTATTAACGTTCTGACCTCCCTTTCCGCCGGCTCTGGAGAATTCTATTACTAAATCAGTAGGCTTAATTTCCACTGTAGTTTTCTTTCTTATAGGCAAAATGGCTATAGATGCGGTAGAAGTGTGGACTCGGCCCATCTTTTCAGTTTCTGGAACTCTCTGAATTCTCTGAACGCCAGTTTCATAACGAAGTTTTCTATAACAGTCTTTTCCGCGAATCTCTAGAGTCGCCTCTTTATAACCCCCGAGCGGACTCTCCGATTCTTCGAGAATTTTCGTACCCCAGCCGACAGATTCCGCATACCTCTTATACATATTTAAAAGCTCTTCGGCAAAGAGGGCCGCCTCTTCCCCTCCAGCACCAGCGCGAACTTCTAATACTAGTTCATTTGGAAATTCCACCTCCTCTTTTTCAGAATCAAGTATACTCTGCATCTGCTTCATTAGCCCCTCCTTTTGCTCCGTTATACTTTTCAAATCCTCAGTCGCGAGTTCCTTCATAGCCGGATCCTTTTCTGACATAGACAAAACCTCCGCCTCATCTTTCAAAAGCTTTTCATACATTTCTGCTAGATATGAGGTTTTATGATTCGTCTTAAAGACTGATAAGTCCATTTCTTAATTTTTCTTCGCACCCTTCGCTGCTCTGTTTTTGAACTTTTCTACTCTTCCTGCAGCGTCCATAACCTTATCATTTCCAGTGTAAAAAGGATGTGAAGCGCTTGAGATTTCGACGTGAAATACAGGATATTCTTTGCCATCTTCCCACTTCTCTGTTTCTTTAGAAGGTATTGTAGATGAGATAAGAAATTTAGCGCCGATAGAGTTATCGACGAAAATGACTGGTCTATATTCCTTTGGATGTATATCTTTCTTCATGCTCGCTACATTATCAGAAACTGACGAATTATGCAAATGTGGGGGTTTCTCGAGGTATATCTCCGAACCTTTACTTTTTAATCTTAATATCCTTAACGATTTTACCGTCGGAGAGCTCTATAACCCTATCCGTAAGGGCAGCAAAGTCTTTTTCGTGAGTAACCATGACTATAGTCTGCCCTTCCTTATGCAAATTTAGAAATACATCGAGGACCATTTTAGAAGTTTCATTATCTAGGTTCGCTGTAGGCTCATCGGCAAAGATGATTTTCGGCTCATGGCCGAGGGCTCTCGCTATAGCCACTCTTTGTTGCTGGCCACCTGAAAGCTGGGATGGATAATTATTCATTCTATCTTTAAGACCCACCCTTTCCAGAGCAAAAATAGCTTTTTCATTTGCCTCCTTTTTACTAAAGCCCATCATGAGCAAAGGTAGTATCACATTTTCTAAAGCATTAAGAGAGGGCAAAATGGCATAGTCCTGAAAAACATAGCCAAGCTCTGATAGACGGAAATGCGTCCTATCCGCTTCGCTCATTTTTAAAACGTCACGAGAATCGAGGAAAATCTCACCTGATGTCGGCCTATCTAAAAGTCCGAGCTGATAAAGTAGAGTACTTTTACCAGAACCGGACCTACCAGTGATAGCTAAAAATTCGCCGTCTTGTAATTCCAAGCTAACATTATTCAATGCCATGATTTCTGTCTCTCCGCTCTGATATTTCTTTGTAAGGTTAAAGGTTTTTATCATTTTATTTTAGGATTGAAAAAATTCGCAGGCTATCTTCCGAGGATGGCGTCTAATGTATTCTGCTTTACGACTATCCTCGCCGGAATATATCCTGCTACCATGGTAGCTATGAAAAGAATTAGAGCTCTCGTAAATGTTCCGAGCGGAGTAGCCACCAGAATTCCATCACTGAATGGGAAATTAATAGGATGTACAGTTATATACGGCTGAAGAAAGGCAAAGACCACCACTGAACCGACTATCATTCCACAGAGCGCGTAGAAAACTGACTGGAAAATATATGAGACTTCTATAGCGAGAGCGTCTATACCGATGCCTTTTAGAATTCCGATATAACGCCTTCTAGTAATGGCGTTAACGAAAATAATTATGAAAATCGTTATGCAGGCTACGGCTAAACCTATAGAGCCGATCAAATCTCCTAAAATACTAAAAGTAACTTTAATGTCTGAAAGGAATTTCGGCTGGGCTTCCTCATATGTCTGAATTTTTGCATTCTTATCTACCCCTAAACTTTTAATTTCCGAAACCACAGCATTAACATCTGCTCCGGACTTTAATTTAATGGCGATTTCATTTACATTAAAATTTATACGCCCGATTATGCTTCTAAACTCCGTATCTATCATATACACTCTTTGATCGATCTCTCCGACTTTGCTCTTTAAAATCCCCTTTACAGTCACTTCCCTAGTGGAACTTCCGGCCAAGAGTCTTACTTTCGAACCGACTTCCACATTTTTTAAAGTCTGAAATCCCGGAGAATCGATCGGTGAATATTTATACAAAAGATCCGCACCGATCATTATTTGATCTGTATCATTCGGACCGAGATATTCTCCCTCTACGATGTATTTAGAGAGTCCAGTCACTTCATTTTCTATAACGGGATCTATTCCAGCCACTAAACCGCCGGCAGAATCTACTAAATCTGTTAGACGTGTTCTGTTTTTATAATTCGCCTGAATCACTCCTTTTTCTGTATATCTAGTCGTAAAATTCAGAACTTCTGGAACGCTTTTAATAGTTTTTACTATATTTGCACTATCATCTATATATCTTTTATTCGGAAGAGTAGAAATTATTATATCCGAAGAGTATCTTTCTTTATTCTGATTTATTGCGCCCTCTATGAGGCCGACTAAAATTCCGCTGACGACTATGAGGTTTAAAAAGGTTAAAATCATCACGGCTATTATGAGCGCCGTGGCCCATTTATTTGCCTTTTTAATATCACGCACAGCTAAAAAGAAGCCGATGCGAACAGCTCTCCAAAGGTTACTTCTCGTCTTTAAATTTAATGCGCTACTTTCTATCATAGTTATAATCTTAAACTCCCTGAATTAGGTTAATCATATTTTCCTGAATATTCGTAGCTCTTTGCATAACACTATTTCCGTAAGTCCAGCCGACATTCTTAGTACCCTTACTGTTATAACACGCTTTTCCAGAATAATATTTACAAGCCGCATTCATTTCACCTGTAAAACTATTCCCAATAGCCCCTAAATCTCCGAGATAAATAGATGAGGCCATGAATGCATCTTTAGCTCTCCATGGATCAGGAACGGTGACGCCGACAGCTGTGGCGATTCTGTTTTTAAATAACATCCATGTCGAAGGAATAAACTGTGCGGGACCCATCGCTCCTCCCCAGCCGATTTCCTGTGGGCAAGAAACTAAAGTCCTGTATGGATCTAGGCCTAGTTCTTTCGTTATACTCATAAATGGAGTGATATCATCCCAGCTAGCTGTAGGTTTCCCCGGAGCCATTAACTTCTTCACTATTTGCCCTGACTTTACGATTATTCCAGAGCCAGTATTAGAATCAGCTAAATAACAAGAACCGACGTTTTTTCCTAGACTAGATTCCTGCTGAAGAATGGCGAGTAAAAATGCGGGACGGACACTAGTCTTCTGAGAAGCCGCGACAGCATACTGAAATGCTTTATCAAAAGGAATTGCGGCGGTGTCACGAAGAGTGAATAATGCAGCTCTGATCTCTGCGGCCTTTTTCATTTTCTGGGCCAAAACTGATTCATACGCTTTCTGCTGGCCTTTAGTTAAACTAAGCAGTGCTGACTTTTCCTTTTCCTTTTGAGTAATTATTTTTTGATCTTCTAATATAACTTCCTTAGCATCCGTTTCTTTATCTTTCCTTTTACCGAGAACATCTTTTTCTGTCTCTGTTTCCGTCTTATCATTCCTAATGCTCGTAAAAAGTGCAAACATGGCATTATTTAACTGATCATATTCATCGAGAGTTTCGAGGGACTTTGATAAACTTTTATCCTGAAGCATAAGCTCGGACAAAGAAACACCCTGAAGCTGATATGATTTTCGCATTATCTGAGCCACAGATTCCTGACCGCGAGCGATTCTATCTTCTAGGTCCCCTATATGTTTAGTCTTTTCTCCGATATCTTTTCCAAGCTGTTCTATAACTATGTTTTTCGCTTTAATACTTAACTGAGCCGCCTTTATCTGAGCGTCTAAAATAGAGATATCACGAGTAAGAGACGCACCCTGTAGTTTAGTCTGTTTTAAAAATGTCTCAGTTTCTTTTTGCTCTTTTTCTACCTGAGCGAGCTCTGCCTGAAGGCGAGTTTCCCTTTCTGAGACCGTTTCAGCTTTAGTTTTAAAGGCAAAAAAAGCACAGCCGAGAATCAGGGCAAAGAAAAAGGAGGCAAAAATGATTTTTTGCGATCGAGTCACGCTCTGTATTATATCACAAACAAATAGTTTATTTCTTCTTTTCACCCTTATCTGCCTTTTCTGCACCAGCGTCAGCCTTTCCATCAGCTCCGATTTCACCTTCCTTTGCCTCCTTACCCTTCTTTTCTACTTCTATAGTAGACATGTCCACTGCTGTAGATACTTCTTCCTTCTCTTCCTGTACCTGAGCGATAGAAGCTACAGTTTCTTCAGGATGAGCCATAAGTGTAACGCCGGCTGGAAGTTTAATATCTCTAGCTGAAACTCGGCTGTCGAATTCTAGAAGTGAGCTAATATCTACGATGATTTCATGAGGGAGATCCTTCGGTGAAGCTTCGATTTTTAATTCACGCATAACCTTAACGAGAATTCCACCCTTTTCCTTAACTGCTGGAGCTACTCCGGCAAAGGTTATAGGGATGGCTACCTGAACTTTTTTACCCTTTTCTATAATGTAAAAATCAGCATGACGAGGAATATCAGTGACTGGATCGAAGTCTATGGCATGAATTAGAGAATCCTGAGCCTCACCTAAGCCGTTTAATTCGACGATAGATGATTCACCAGCCTTTTTAAAGACTTTTTCAAAATCAACGAGCGTAACACAAATAGATGTAGACTCTGTTTTAGGGCCATACATAACAGCGGGCATCTTTCCTGCCTTTTTAAGCATATCTAGCTTTGCTTTTTTGTCTCGCTTTTCGATAGTAAGATTGTATTGCATACCGAGAGAGTCTACATTATATCAGGCAAAAAATCAACTTTTTATTTTAACTTTAATTAAAATGACAGAAAAAGTGCAAAATTTGAGTATTATGCTCATTACATGCATACTATTGCCATAGATATGAAAAGAAAACCGATTAATCTAGACAATGCCTCTACTACCCCTTTACACAAAGAGGTTCTTAAGGCCATGATGCCTTTTTTTAGCGAAAAATACGGCAATCCTTCGAATCTTTATGAGCTCGGCCGGATTTCCCGTTCGGCTATTAATGAATCATTAGCGAGAATTTCTGGAATTATTCATTCTCGGCCTGATGAATTCGTCTTTACAGGCGGAGCGACGGAAGCGGATAATTTAGCTATAGCGGGCATAGCGAGGGCAAATAAAGAATTCGGAAATAGAATAATAATTTCGAGCGTCGAGCATAAAGGAATTTTTTCTGTTTGTGAAGCATTGAAAAAAGAGGGTTTTGAAATAGTAGAAATTCCGGTGGATAAAAACGGGCTTTTGAAGATTCCTTATTTGGAGAAGGCATTAAATGAAAAGACATTGCTCGTCTCTGTCACAATGGCCGATAGTGAAACCGGTACTATTCAGCCGATTCGCGAGATTTCGGAGATTATAAAAAGACAGAAGGCAAAGACGGCCGGCGCGGATGCGAATGCGCGCGCCGGCCATTTGCCATATTTCCACACAGACGCTAGTCAGGCCAGCGCCTATTTAGACATTAATGTGGAAAACCTAGGCGTGGATTTAATGACTCTATCCGCGCATAAAATCGGCGGACCGAAAGGAATCGGCGGGCTGTATATAAAAAGAGGAACAAAAATAAATCCAATAATCTACGGCGGAAGCCAGCAGAATAGAGTGCGGGCAGGCACAGAAAATGTGCCGAGCATCGTAGGCTTCGCTCGAGCACTTGAAATCAGCGAGAAAAATAAAGGCAAAGGAAAATCTGGCAAAAAAAGTAAGATCGAAGAGATTAGAAAACTTCGGGATTTGCTAGAAAAAAATATTTTCAAAAATATTCAGAAGGTTGTTTTAAATGGCCATCCAGAAAAAAGACTTCCGAATTTCTTAAACGTTTCCATTTTAGACATTGAGGGTGAGGCTCTCCTTTTGCACTTAGACGCACATGGAATAATGATTAGCACGGGCTCAGCCTGTAATTCAGAGAGCTTAGAGCCATCTTCTGTGCTTTCGGCTATCGGAAATCCTTATGAATTCGTGCATAGCAGTATGCGCTTTACTTTAAGTAGCGAGACCACTAAAAGTGATATAGAATATGTGCTCAAACATTTGCCGAAAATAGTGGAAACTCTGCGCCATATTTCGCCATTGAATTTAAAAGTTGATCAAAAGGAAAAAATGTCCGATCCGCGCGCCTTTGTCGGAGGAAAAACTCCACACTTTTTAAGAAAGAAAAGAAATGCCTAAAAAAATAGAGAAAACTGAAAAAAAGACCGCCAAAAAATCCGTAAAATCAAAGCCGGATGTGGTGAATAAATTTACAGGAAATTCCTGGGCATATTCAAAGACTGTGCGAGATCACTTTTTTAAGCCAAAAAATCTTCTATGGGAAAATCCAGATTCTGCGAAATATGACGGCGAAGGAATAGTCGGCTCGCCCGCATGCGGAGACGTCATGCGCGTTTGGCTAAAAATCGACCCTAAAAAAGATAAAATTAAAGAATTTAAATGGCGCACTTTCGGCTGTGCGAGTGCTGTCGCTGCTACCTCCATGCTTTCTGTCATGATCACAGAAAAAGGAGGAATGTTGCTCGACCGTGCATTAGAGGTGAGACCACAGGACATTATGAAGCGCTTAGGCGGTCTCCCAGATCGAAAAATCCACTGCTCTGTCCTCGGCGATAAAGCCCTTCGCACCGCTATTAATGACTGGTTTAAAAAGACGAATCAGTTTAGCCGTATAGTCACGGACGGCGAAAAAGTGATAGATCCGAATACTAAAGTGACGGAGGCTGATATAGAGGAAGCAGTGCTCGAAGGCGCACAAACAGTAGAAGAAGTGCAAAAAAGAACGAAAGTCGGCATAGGCTACCCTGAATGTTTGCCTGAAGTAGAGGAACTCGTCAGATTTTATAGGGAAAAATACTATGGCGTCGATACTGATTAAAAAAATAGAGAAAATTCTCATGAAAGTGCGCCCGTATATACAAATGCACGGTGGTGATGTGCATTTAGAGAATGTAAAAGCGGGCATTGTTACCCTTCGCATAACTGGCGCCTGTGCACATTGTGGAATGGCCGACTTGACGTATAATAATCTCATAGGAGGGATTCTCAAAGCAGAAATTCCTAGCATAAAAGGCATCGTTTTGAAAAATGATTAATTAATAAAAATAAAATGGCAAATACAAAAGAATATATAAGAAATAAAGAGGGTTCAAAGATTAGCAAAGTAGTAGTAGATAGAGATCTTTGCATAGGTGCAGCATCATGCATCGCTGTTAGTGGCGCTACTTATGAGCTAGACGGGGAAAATAAGGCCATCGTCATAGATCCGAATGCAGTCGATGACACCACTCTCGTCATGTCCGCAGAATCTTGCCCTACTAAAGCTATTCTTCTTTTTGACAAAGAAGGCAAACAGGTTTTTCCTAAGTAAATTTCAAAATAATCTAAGCAATTTTAAATAAATGGATAAATATAAATATCTAATAGTCGGTGGCGGTGCCGCCGGCGTCTCTGCAGCAGAAACTATTCGAGAAAATGATAAAGAAGGCCGTGTCGGCATAATAAGCGATGAACCGTACATACTTTACTCCAGAGTTATGCTTTCTAAGCCGAACTTTTTCCTCGGTAAAATCCCCTTCGAATCTGTTTGGATGAAAAAGGAGGATTGGTATAAGACAAATAACATAGATTTTCTCGGTGGAAAAATCGCTAAGAATTTTGATGCTACAGCTAAAACTTTGACCCTTACTGACGGCACCACTTTTGCCTATGAAAAACTCCTTTTAGCGACCGGTGTAAATGCCCGTGAATGGAATGTCCCTTCGGCAAAGACGGCCGACGGAAAAACGAAAAAAGGAATTCATTATCTTCGCACTTTAGAGGATGGCAAAGGAATAATGGAGCAGATTAAGACGGCAAAGAGAGCGATCACCGTCGGTGGTGGATTCATTAGCTTCGAAATGGCAGACCTTTTGAAATTAGCCGGCCTCGAAACGACAATGCTACTCCGCGAATCATATTTCTGGGAACCTATTTTAGACTCCGCATCGGCTAAAATGCTCGAGGATGCGCTAGCGAAGGCCGGAGTAAAAGTAATTAAAAATGCGGAAGTGGCAGAAGTGCTAGGTGCTGACTCTTTAGAAGGCGTTATTCTAAAAGATGGAACGAAAATTCAATGCGACATGGTTATGTGCGGAATCGGCGTAACATATCCACTAGAGTGGATTAAGGCGAGCGGAGTAGCAGTACAAAAAGGAATTCTAGCAAATGAATTTCTAGAGACAAATTTGCCTGATGTCTGGACCGCAGGAGATGTCGCTGAATACAGTGATATTTTACTCGAAGAGCGCACCATCATGGGCAACTGGGTAAATGCAAAAGAACAGGGACGCACGGCCGCTTTGAATATGATGGGTAAAAAGACTCCTTTTAAATTCGTCTCATTTTATACCACCTCTGGTTTCGGTATGAACATCGCCTTCGTCGGGGATGCTTCCGCCGGCCCAGACAGAGTCATAATCCCTCGCGGAAGCCCAGAGATAAATTCCTATGCCCGCATAATAGCCGTCGGTAAAGAATTAATCGGCGCTACAATGATAAACCGCACCGTCGAAATGAACGCCATCTCAAAATTAATCGAAAATAACGTGGATATTTCTGCAAAGCTTGCTGAGCTCGCGGATCCGAATTTTGACCTCAAAAAACTGTTAAATTAGGTTAGGACTCTTTTGAATATAGGAGACGTAAGCTTTGCCAAAAGAATAAAAGATTTCTGGAGCAGAACGAGCATATTCTAGTACTTTAGTCTTATCGACATTATCATAGTCATGCACTAGTTTATTTCTAAACTTTGCCATTTCTTCATTTGCCACGGCTAAGTCTTTAGAAATAATTTCATGCTTACCTAGAGCTAGTATAACTTCGTTATAAGTCGCAGGATTCTCATGAAAATCTTCAGCTAGAATATGTGAACCGATATCGAGAATAATCTGTATAGAAAGCTGAAGCATATGTTCTAATGCGATGTATTTTGAAATATCCGTACCGTTTAGGATATCGCTGTCTGACAACTTAATAATATCTGCTATAAAATTAGCATTTGCTTTTAGGCGGAATACTTTGTCCTGTATTGATTCGAGGTTTAATTTAGTCATATTTTATATAAAAAGTTTCTTAAGCGCTTCGCCTTGAATAGCCCTGAGTGGCTTTGTATCTTCATAATCAGTTAGTGCAAAATGTGCTAGGCGGTTAAGAAGTGATCTATCATCAGAAAAAAGGACTTTACCTTCGCCGAGGGTAATTATGTATCGAAGTAGAGGGTTTTTAAGGCGAGGCACATTAATCACATCCACTTTATCTTTGCCGTAAATTTTCTCTAAATTACCGCGAATATTTTCAATGCGATTCTCCTGCTCATTTTCACTAATAATCATAGGAAAAGCCACAGCCACATCTAAGTCACTAAGCGCTCCTGCAGTACCGCGTGCATACGAACCGAAAAGATAACCGACGACAGCGCCAGCTTCTCTCATAAGTTCTATTATCACTTTTTTCTTCTCTTCATTCATATGCAAATAATAACACATAAATACGGAAAGCCAAAATCGCCGGCCGACTTTAAATCATAATCCTCGCATCCACTAAGAACGCTGACTCACCTATTAGAGTGACTGGATTAAAATCAATCTCCTTAATCTCTGTATGCAAAATAGATAGCTCAGAAATTCGCACTATCAAATCTGCAAGCGCTTCCGTATTCATAGGTCTCTCTCCACGAAGGCCGAATAAGATTCCGGATCCGCGAATTTCTTTTATCATTTGCATTGCGTTTTCTTTAGAGACTGGAGCTATTCGAAGTGAAGTGTCTTTTAAGGCTTCTGTAAAGATTCCGCCGAGACCGAAGAGAATGGTCGGTCCGAATACTGCATCCCTTTTCATGCCGATTATAATTTCCTTTCCAGACATTTTCGGCTGTAAGAGCATTCCCTCGAGCACGGCTCCGGGAACATTCTTCGCTATATTTAGCATAATTTTCTCCCAAGCCTCCACTGCCTCCTCCTTTGTCCTAATATTTAGTGCCACCGCCCCCGCATCCGTCTTATGAATTATATCCGGTGAAATAGCTTTTAAGGCAAAGGAAATTTCGGCCGATTCGCTAGTCACGCCACTTACGAGAATTTCACTCCATGCCTCAGCTAGCCCCGCCTTATTCTTCACTAATTTGCCGACAAGTGATATGCCAACGCTCTTTAAAAGTTCATCCATTTCGGCAAATGGTAACATGCGGGAAGTGCCTGTGGTATTTTCTGTGCCCTCTTTTATAACTGCTTTCGCTATCTCTTTTTTCGCCATGCCCCTCGCTAAATCATCTAGCGCCTCTACAGCATCCTTTGGAAAATTAAAATTCACGAGGCCGTTTCCGCGGAGAAAATCTGCGCCCGGCTGTATCATCGGTCCCCCTAAAAATACTGGGATGATAGGCAAAACTTTTCTGTATTCTATAACGAGCTTCGCTGTAGCCTCCACCTCAGTCATCATTTGGGGAGTAAGCATGAGAACTATTCCGTCTATTTTTTCTATATCCTTTTTAGAGCAAAGGACTTTCAAAGCATCTTCATAACGGTTAGAAAGTGCATCGCCTATAATGTCCACCGGATTTCCGACAGCCGCCATGCTCGGTAAAACTTTTCGAAGTTCATCCTTTGTCTCTTCAGAAAATTCTACAAGCGTCAGTGATTTAGAAAGGTCTATGAGGTCTGATGTAACTACAGATGGCCCTCCACCATTCGTCAAAACCACCAGATTTTGCAATGGCTTAGTAATTCTGATCTGGAAAAGCTTTGCTAAATTAAAAAATTCGCGAATAGATTCGGCCACTATAATTCCGCTCTGGCGACAAGCCGCCGTAAATACAGAATCCTCAGGTGCGAGCGACCCTGTATGAGACATCACAGCCTGTGAACCTCTCTTACTTCTTCCTGCCTTTAAAACGACTACAGGTTTAGTCTTTGTAATCTCTGAAGCAAGTCTCATAAATTCCGCTCCATTCGAAAGTTTTTCTAAATAAATTAAAACAGCTTTCGTAGAGTCGTCCTTTGCCAAAAATTCTAAGAATTCTATCTCCGTCAAATTTGCCTCATTTCCTAGACTTATAAATTTAGAGAAGCCGACTCCATGCGCGAGCGCGAGGTCTATGACAGACGTTCCGAGCGCTCCAGACTGCGAAAGAAAAGTAATTCCTCCAGCGAGTGGCTTTTCACCAGAAAAAGAAGCATTTAAATCTGAATGAGAGTCTATGGTGCCGAGGCAGTTCGGACCGAGAATACTCATACCATTCTGTATAGCCAAAGCCGAAACATCCTCCTCTAGCTTTTTGCCGACTTCGCCTGCTTCCTTAAATCCGGCGGAGATTATAATCACAGACTTTATTCCCTTTTTCGCACAGTCGCTGATTATCTGCGGTACTATATCAGCCCTGACAGCGATAATAGCTAAATCCACTCCATCATTTATTTCCGAAATAGAGGCAAAAGTTTTCTGGCCTAAAATTTCCTTCTCGCCTATGCTTATGAAAAATATTTCCCTCTTTGCCCCAGCGAGCAAATTTGATGCGAGCGCATACCCCACTTTTTTCTTATCAGAAGACGCGCCGATTAAAGCGACAGATTTCGGATTAAAAAACTTTTCTAAATTTTTGCTTTTTTCCATTTCTTTTTATTTTAAATAAATTTTTGCTTTTTAAATTTCTTTCATAAGCGACTCTTCGAATGTCGGTCTATCCGCTTTGTAAAAGATTCCTAGCGGAGTTCTGCCGTCTTCGTTCCGGACTAGGTCCATCGCTCGTCCTAAATTATCCGTCGGTAATTTTTCATCTATCCAGTAGAGGCGGTCTTTGAAAAATTCACGAGTATCGAAAAATGTAAGGCAAGGCTGAATAATGTCCACGAAGGCAAAGCCTTTATGGGCCATAGCAGCGCGCATGATTTTCCCGGTATTATGAATGTCCGGTGCATATGTGCGGGCGACGAAAGTGGCACCGACTGAGAGCATTGTGAGGAGTGGACTAAACGGTTCCTCAATGCTTCCAAACGGCGTAGATTTGCCCTTAAAGCCGAGCGGACTAACAGCATTCGCCTGACCTGTCGTTAAGGCAAAGACTTGATTTTCATGAATAAAAAGCTTTATATCCGAATTCCTTCGAGCTGCATGGATAAGATGTTCCAGCCCCTCCGAATATGAATCGCCGTCCCCGCTAAAGCCGACTACCGTTAATTTAGGATTAGCACATTTAATGCCAGTCATCGCCGGAATAACCCTTCCATGAAGAGAAGTAAAAGTATTTACATTAATATAGTCAGAGATTTTTCCATGACATCCGATCCCGGCGCAAGCCACCAGATTTTCCTGTTTTAATTCCCCCGCTGAAATCATCTCTTCCATCATTTTTCGAAAAGCGACCAGAATGGCAAAGTTCGGGCATCCAGGACACCAAGTAATCTTTGCATCAGTCGATAGTTTTATCTCAGGCTTTTTTTCTGTTTTCTCTGTTTTCTCTGCCATATTTTTATTATTATTTTGAATTTATTAATTTCTTCTGCGAGTACCACAGGGTCTAGCGGTCTGGAGTCGTATTTCAGAATTTTGTCGGCTATAAGGATGCCGGTTTTCTCGCGAATAAGAGATGCTAGCTCAGCGTCATGATTACATTCTATATCTATAATTTTCTTCGCCCCAGAAAGTTCCTGCTTAACTCTTTCAGAGTCAAAAGGCTCCATCCAGACTACCTGCACCATTTTCACAGGCTTATCGAAATATTTCGAGGCCTCCATAACCGGTCCTTTAGTAGAACCCCAAAAGACTAAAACATTTTCACTATTTTTATCTCCGTAGACTTTCACCGTTTCCTGATTTTTCAAATCACCGACCAGTGTGTCCTTCTTTGCAAATCTTTTATCAACCATCTTTTTCACAGGCTCCGCCTCCTCCGCCGTAATTCCAGCTTCATCATGCTCATAGCTAGTGATCTTTACGACAGCATTCGGAGTGCCCGGAAATGCTAAGGGCGAAATTCCGTCTTCCGTCACTTCGTATCTTCCGTATACAGCTTTTCCATCATCACCTTTCCCGCCTGCGCCGTTCTTCCCGTCCCAAATTTTGCCTTTTTCGATTTTAATTTTCGCACCACCGTTCGCACCGTCAAATGCGCTCGTGGCCGAATGTTCTGAAAGAATTTTATCGAGAAGAACGATGACAGGCACCTGATATTTCCAAGCCAAATTAAGTGCATTTGCCCCCGCTAAAAACGCTTCTTCAGTATCTCCGGGAGCTAAAACGATTCTCGGAAATTCCCCGTGCCCGGAATGAATAGCGAAGCGCAAATCCGTCTGGCTGGAAAAAGTCGGCACGCCTGTGGCCGGTGCCTGCCTCTGTGATACAGCCACGACTAGCGGTAATTCCGCCATTCCCGAAAAGCTAAAAGCTTCCTGCATTAAAGCAAAGCCGCCTGTCGCAGAGCCGATAGCCACTCTCTTCCCAGCATAAGCCATTCCAAGCGCCATATTTATAACCGAAATCTCATTCTCAGGCTGAATAACTTTTAAAGTCGGCACTTTCTTTTGCTCTCCTGCTAGATAGTGCAGTATTCCGGTCGAAGGGGTCATTGGATAGGAAATGTAAAAGTCTAGTCCAGCCGCCAAAAGTCCTTTTCCGAAAGCTGAATTTCCATCTGTAAAAATCTTTTTCGTTCTAACCGAGGCATTCGCTAAATCAATCTTCTTAGTATGCCTAAAATTCATCTTCTTCATGAATTCGAAACCTATATCCGCCAGCTTAATATTTGCCCCCAGCTTTTTATCTCGAAAAACTATATCGAGAATTTTTTGCATTGTCGGAAAATGTAAATCTAAAAGATAGCAAAGCGCACCGACTGCCACCGAATTCCTAGTAATCGGCGGAACTCCTAGCTCCTTAGAAGAAGCAGACATCGGAAGCTCCACAGCATTCTCTCCAAATGTCTTTTTATCTTCCTCATCAAATGAATCGGCAAAGATAACCGCGTCTTTATTCAGCTCGCCCACGTGCTTCTTAACACTTTCTTCATTAAGAGCTATTAAAACGTCTAGTTTTTCATGATCCGTCCAGATTTTCTCTTTAGAAAAGCTAATTCTGGCAAAGTTATGCCCGCCACGAATAAGCGAAGGATATGTGAAAGAAAGAAAAACTTCATAACCGAGATCAGTAAGAAGTATTCCCAGATTTTGCCCCGCTTCACGGACACCGTCTCCAGCTGCCCCACCGAGGCCTACCGTGAACACTTCATTATCATTATGAGGATCATTTTTCATGCAAAATTTGCTAAAAATTATTTAATTTATTTCCAAGTTTGTAGCCATATTCTACCATTAAATTGTGATTCATTTAAAGGCGTACCGTAAGTGAGTGGGCTGAAATACATATAAAATAGAGCGGATATGATTATTAAGATGAGTGCCCCCAGCATTTTCCACTTTTTTGCCTTTATTTTATCCATCCAGAAGGCTAAGCTCATAATGGCAAAAACTAAAGCGGTTTCATAATGATAGAGGAACATCACTCGGCCGATGAAAATAAAAGGCAAAAGGTTTAGTAGGTATCCCGCGGATAAAAATACTAAAATCTTTTTATCTTCTTCTGCGAAAAGTGACCTTTTAAAAACGGTTATGAAAATTAGAAAGAGCAAAAAGGTGAAGACCGATAAAAGCGCTACACTGTATATGAGCGGATTACCGATAGAATAAATCCGCTCCGTTTGCCCTTCCGAAAGCCCTGCCGAATTTTGCCAGAAATAAATCGGCCTTTGCATAAACGGCCATGTATACCACTTACTCGAATACGGATGTTTAGCATCTAGGCGCGCATTCGCCCTATACATTTCTAAATTCGCATCCACGAAATTTCCGAGGAAACTCAGATTCCTAAAGTCTTTAACCATAAATGCATCTCCGGGGCTAGGATTCGGCAAAAGCTTAAAGTGAATATAGAAGCTCGCTGTATATATGGCTGTAATAATAGCTAGAAAGGCAAAAGCTCGTAAAAAGTATTTCTTAAAACTTTTAAGAAAGCCGATTCTAATTCTCAAAAATTCCAAGATGAAAATGACAGCCAGAAAAGATAAGCCAGTCCATTTCGTCCCGACAGCGCCAGCTATAAAAACAGCGGAAAGAATAAAGTAAAGACTTTTTTGCCATTTTACCTTTGCTGTTGTAAAGATCAAATAAAAAAGAATCGCCGAAAAACCGAAAAGTAAAAGAAATGCATCGAGAAGAATAAATCTGGACTGGACTATTAGAGAATTTTCTAAAGAGATAAGCACGCCGACTGTTAACGCTGAAATCTTTGAGAAATTCAGCTTCAAACAGATTTTATAAATTACTATCGGCAAAAGAATTCCAGCAATGATCGGCAAAATCCTCAAAAATATAAAGTCGTCCGGAAGAATATTCCCTATTTTAGAAAAATCGGCATCGTCGAGCAGGCCTATTATTTTTCCGAAAAAGACATATATGAGTTTAGCGAATGGCGGATGAATATCGAAGAAATATTTGCCATCCATATAACCAGAAATAAAACCTCCGAAATGCACTTCATCGAAAACCACCGCCTTCGGAAATCCGAAATTCCTAAAGTGAGTGAAAATGCTTATTATAGATAAAATCAGTATATTCATTACTATTCAGTAATCATATCCTAGTAACCATATCCCCGCACTAAAACCCCATCGCCCGCACCATTGAATCGAATATATTTGCTAAGAAACTGTGACTAGTTTCTCTCGATTCTACATTAGGTGTAGGCGGTGGAGTCGGAGTGGTTGTCGGAGTGTAGACTGGAGCAGTAGTAGGGGTCGGAGTTGGAGCTAGAGTTGGGACTGGTGTAGAGTTTGTAGTCGGTGTCGGAGTCGGAGTATAGCTTCCTCCCCCACCTCCACCACCTCCGGCATAGGTTTGCATAGTTACCTTCACTGATGCTGTAGCACTTCCTTTTGATCCAGAACAAGTAATGCTAAATATGACCGCCTGTGTCTGTATTCCGATGGTTCTACTTCCAGACACTGGTAATGGTCCACTAAATGATTCTCCCCATGTTTTTCCGTATTCAGAACCGGTTCCAGTGCAGTTCGTAACATTAGACGCTGTCCACGTTAATTTAGACTGTTGACCGTAATACGAAACTATTTGTGGATCTGCAGTTAGAGTGACTTTAGGCAAAGTTAATACAGGAGTGGAGGTGGAAATAACGGGAGGAGTGGAAGTAGATACTCTAGGTGGAGTAGATGTGGCTAGAGTAGGCAGGGTGGATGTGGCCGTAATAAGGGACGATGTAGCAGTGGATGTCGCTACTACGACTGGTGTTGGAATCTCTCTGCAGGTAGATACTTTTATCGGTACACTATTACCCCAATCACTATTAAAAGCTCCTGCTTTCATCATATAACTACCGCAGGGTAATCCCGGAGGAATAGCAAAGGATATATATGAACCAGTCGGACTAGATATATTTCCTATTTCATAGAATGGTGGATTCTCACCTGTATATGATTCAAAGGTTTGAGAGGAAATGCTTACAGTATTCTCATATGATGGAGTATCCATGCTTCCGATCACATCTGCGGATAGAAATTTTCCAAAAGAATTCATAAAACCATTCAGCGCTATAGCGGACATTGATGGAGTGATCGATTTATCATCAGTAGAACTAAACTGAACTGTATTATTATCTGCTGTGAAATTCGAGCCTGATACAGTGAGAGTAGAACCTACTTTTACTGAGGGAGGGATGAGGACGGGGGAGAGAGTCGGAGCTGTAGAATTTTTTACCGGTATTCCAGATTTTTCTATGCCATTCATAGCTAAACATTCAGGCCAATACTTCTGCGCATGTTTTTTATCTATTACCTCACCTTTAATAGCTGCGATCACATAACCACAACTTATAATATTAAATTTAGAATCAGATGAATTATTCCCAACATTATTCATTATACTTTTACTACTAGGGCGATAATAAACAGTGTCAGATGGTTTTAAAACTAATCCTTTTGATAAATACGAACATCCGACTAAATTTGTCGCACCATAAATTTTATTATCAAATGAATTTCTATAGTCGATCAAAGGTTTCGAGGTACAGTTTTCAGATGATATTGTCGGAATAACCTTACTTGAAGGCATAAGGTCTCCTAAATCACGTACAATGTATTCATCTAAAAGCCCCACAAAAGCATGACTAAATTCGTGCACCGCAGTAGGAGGTACATAGTCATTATTAAATCCAATAATTTCATCTATTATTGTAAAAACAGCATTAATTTTTACAAAACTTATATTTTCACCGATAAGTGCAAAACCTGTTACACCAAGATAATCCATAGGCGAACCGATCATAATATAATTATTTGCATATTTCGAGGGGGTAGCAACTCCACTACAGCTAGAAATTTTATCTATTATACTTGATCCGGCCGGTTCGCTACTATTTGATATATCATCTTTAAATGAATCTTCGTCATACTTTTTAAGATCAATATAATACGATATGCGGTCAGCATAACTCGAATAAGGCTGTATCTTATTAAAAGATTTAATAATATTGTTTACCTCATCCACAAATGTTTTGTTATCATTTTCCCATTTTTTACCACGAAGAAATATAATATTTATAGGACCATCACCACTAGATAATTTCACACAATTCGTCGCTGGAACATCCACAGTAGCAGAACTGATAGGCGTGCTACTACCCTCTGGCACGACATTTTTTACAGTAACAGCTACTTTTTGCTTTTTGTCTACTATGTCGATCAGGCGGTCTTCCTCTATCATTCTGGTCGTAGATGAGATGGAATTTGGAAAAGTCGCACTTAAAGGCAAAGATGGACATAGAGTGTTATGAATATTTGGTACATAGTGGCGCCAAACGACGGTTTTTCGCCAGTCGGACTCTCTTTGCAGAAAATTTTCATCGCTTTCTCCACTTCTCTGAGCAGGTGCAGGAGGAGTATCTGGTACAAATATGGATGAATTCGTATCACAGGTAAGACCATCATTTAGGGTTATATGTCCTGGATCAAATGAATTAGTAAAGGTAGAAGTACCCTTTGATATGCCCTCTATATCATAAGTGAATTTACTAAAGGGGCTAATTTCATTTGATGGGCCTGAAAACTGTAGAGTAAATGGACTGCCAAGCACTATAGGTATTGGTTTTTTTGCCTCAGTACTAGTGGAAAGGATGGTGTAGCTGACAGTATAGAAGCCGTTATTAAAATCACTTAGGACGGGGGTTGTTAAACCGTTGGTGGGTAATAAAGAAACGGATGCATTCACCTTCTGTACAGAAAATAACTGAATTAATAGAAAGAAGACAGCTACTAAGAATACAGATTTTTTGTTCATTAAAAATTAATTATTTTTGCTATAAGTTACTGTAAATTATAGCATTTTAATTCACAAATATAGATAATTTTGTGAATATATAATCTTATCGAAGCGAAAGCTGATTATTCATCTCCCTTTCCAGAGTCTGGTTAAAATCTCTAACTATAGCCTGCTGGCTAGCGGGCAAAAACGCCCCGAGCTCACCTTGGAAATCTACTTGTTTAGATGATTTAATAATTTGAGCCGAATGGGTACTAAGCTTCTGCTTTTGTTCTACTGACAACATGTTTCGGCGCATCATAAAATACAGATCGTAATAATCTCTTGGCTTCTTTCGCTCGAGTAAAGCACCGAAAACCTTCTCATTTATTAATTCTTCCTGTGATAAATGATAAATCGTGTAGGTCGGTACGAAGTTATTAGCTATACTATCGACTTCCGCCTTTAGCTCACTCTCACTTCGTGTCGAAACATTAATCTCTATATTTATAGCTGGGTAATCTGGAACATTCAGAGTGGCGATGCCAAAATATCCCCCACTAGTCGAAGATGATTTATTTCCGAGATCGATTTTAATACCGCTTTTCTCTAATCTATCGAGCACTTCAAAAAACAAACTCTCTACTTTTGATTCAGCATAGGGTTCTACAAAAAATGAAAAGTCTAAATCTTCTGAAAATCTCGGGGAATTATAGATAATACGCAAAGCTGTACCACCTTTAAATAGAAGCTTTTCAGATCCGGGTAACTGATAAAGCTGAGATAAGAATAGGTGCTGTACATATTCACGTACAATGTTTGGAAAAAGATTTGTCTGCTGTTCACGGGCGATTTTCTCTAAAATTTCTTTTGTAATCATTTAAATGTTGTTATAAGGACAGCGGTAAGTTTGCGATTATTAAATAATTTAGCATACTGCATAACCTTTTTTATATCGATCTTATCTTTATTAAACCGACTCATAGGTTCCTTGCCAAAAAGAATGCGGTAATAAAGAGTGTCGACAAATGCTTTCTCTGGATCGGCAATTATAAATGAGTAGCCTTGCTGTTTTATGACACTGTATCCAGTAAAAGCTTCTTTTCTAATATGACGGTATGAGTATATTTTTCCTAACTTTTCAAATCTGCGCGTGGCCTTAGTACTTACTGAAGTCATTTCATAAACTGTCTCTGGAATAATTCCATGATACGAAAGAGCAAACTCACGTGATATATATGATGGTGCGTAGAGTTTATTCGCTAAATATATTTCCGGAGGAATGGTATCTGGAAAAGCATATAATCCCCTCTTAATTCGAATGATAAAGCCTGTCTTATTATAGCGATGAAGTAAAAAGCTTGAAGATACTTTTGAGACTTTAAAAAGCGCTTGCACATCTCGTGCGGTAAATATACCAAGGCCTGTATCCTTTATCTTAGCCATGAAATTTTGTCGATTCACTAATTTAGCCATATTGCTAATATACTGAAACGGATCAAAAATAGCAAATAAATGTGGGGATAAGCTCACTAGTGTCCGCTTAAAAATCCCTCCACATAGAAAAAACCCTTAGGATAAGGGATAATATGTTTATCGAAACCATTATCAACTTAATACTGCCTAAGGGCTCTTTCGTATGCATTATTCTAGCACAATTTTTAGTCAGA
>JAPLZH010000043.1 GCA_026395105.1 Candidatus Tayloriibacteriota bacterium | reverse complement strand
TTGCAGATCCTGCGCTATACATTTTCTCAATACAAAACCTCTCTCCAAAAGACAAATGATGATATTTCATATGACAATTAAATTAATTATTTTGTTAATACATTAATTCTACTGTCCTACTTCAAAGGTAGCTAGTTCATTCATAATGGATTAAATCTATTCCAAGTGAATTTAGTGAATGCAATATATTTCCTTACCCTATTTCTCTGCGAAATCCCGACGGGTGCCTTCGCAGATATATTTGGCAGGAAAAAGTCCTTCGTAACAGCCTGTGCTTTAATGAGCATCAGCATGTTCGTTTACGGAAGCTCGCACACCTTTGCCGGATTCGTTCTGGCCGAAATCATTGCCGCCGTGGGTTCCACTTTCCGAAGCGGTGCCTTCCAGGCATGGCTCGTGGATAGTCTTAAACACTTCGGCCATGATGGTGAGGATCTAAATCACATCTTCGGCCGTGAGAATCTCATAAGGCAAATAGGTGGAGCTGTCGGGGCTGTCGCTGGATCATATCTGGCGGCAAGAAACCCTGCCCTCCCCTGGTTTGCCGGCGGAACTGTTATGGCTCTGACTACGGTCTTTGCTTTTCTCATCATGAAAGAAGAATATTTCGTGCGCGGAGTGTTTTCCTTTAAAAAAGGTTTACACTCCATGCGGAATGTCGCTCTTTCAAGCATTCGCTACGGCATGGATCATAAAGCTGTTCGCTTTATTCTCATCATAACCTGTATTCAGATTTTCTCTATCCAAGCATTAAATATGTATTGGCAAGTGTTCTTCAAAAACCTTAAGGTTAGTGAAGAGCATCTCGGATTTCTCTATACTGGAATGATGTTCGCAGTGGCTCTCGGAGCGTTCGTAATCTCAAAGCTTAAGTGCAAAGGAAGAGAAAAGAAAATGATTATTCAGTCACAGGTATTAGCGGGCGGGCTAGTTATAGCTTCCACACTAATTCCGGGACTGCCGTTCATTATCATTCTCTTCATGATGCATGAAATGCCGAGGGGCTCCTGGAGCCCGCTCATCGACAGCTATTTGCAAAAGAGAATTCCGAGCGAAGAAAGGGCGACGATCTCTTCATTCTGTTCTATCGCTCCGCATATCGGTGGGGCTATCGGACTCTTATTTAGCGGTCTCATCGCACAGTATTTCGGTGTCACTGCTTCATGGATTGTCGCCGGTGCATCACTAATTATAGGGGCACTTTTAGTCGCCAGAAATGGCGATCACGAAAGTGATTCTGGGTAAATGTTAAGCAGGATGATAAATCATCCTAAATTCAAAGTGGTTTGCTTTAAGCAGGCCACTTTTTTATTTTATATAATTAGCAAATATGTACCTATAAATAATATTATTATAGCCACCAATCTTTGTATAATATATATTTTTGTAATTTTTTCTTTGTTTATAAATGGTAAAAAGATAGTTAAGATTATTCCGATAATAAATACAAACAATGGCTGAATACCGTTTGCCAAATTAACTATTACGACAGGTACTAATAATGTCGCATAATTTGCAAATAGTTTCGCTCCGATATTTACAGTCTCATTTAATAAATTTACAAGTATAATAGCTAATGAATTTTCTCTTAATAAAGCTATGAATTGTAAACGGTATTTACTTATAAATACCAAAAGAAATAATGCGACTCCAACGGCCCCGAGGTATTCCCAGAATACTGTACGCCAGAAGTTTTCCTGAATAGCCACAATCTTAAAAATTAAGAAATGAACTGAGATTAAAAAAGAAGAAATAGCCATTAAAGCTAAAACCTTACTCTTAAAAAACACTTTCGATTTTCTAAAATCTATAGATATTAATACTGAGCCGATTATTATAAGTAAACCGGAAATTATTTGCATCAAGCTTATAGATTCCCATAGGAAGATATATCCCAAAACAAATGAAAATATCGGTATTATCTGATAAAGAGGAACCACAGATGAAGCATCTTTTCCATTTATAGCGTAGTAATATGGAATATAGGCAATTATAAGGAGCGCCCCATTTAATACAATAAGGACGCCATTAAATAAACCTATTCCGAGAATATTATATGGAGAGAATATAAGAATACTTAGAGAAAAGAGAAATCCCACCATCCCAGCAAAGATTGCCAAAATACCGGCATTTGTATTTTTTAGATACCTACCTAAAATGTATTTATCAATATGATTACTGATTGCCCATAATAATGGGGCTATGAATGCAAAGATATACCAACTCATAAATATATACTAGGTTCAAACATTCTATGATTCGTCTAATAATCGTCTACTATTCGTCTATATCCCTACTTTTTCTACATAGAGCAAACCCTCCATCTTATTAAGCGCCGTCTCAGGGTCTGTTTGATATAAAGGAAGTATATCTGGATTCTCGGCGAGGACTCGGCGGAAATCAGCAGAAAACTGATTATCATTATGTGAAATCCATTTCATAAGATATTCATTAACTATATCCTTATCTACATCTTCCTTTTTAAGCCCGTAAAATCTTAAAGCTAATTCTACCTGCATTCGTAAATCGGGCTTTAATTTTTCGAGACCTAGGCTGTCAGCGTTTTTTGCATTTAATTCGAACTAGCTACCTTTGAAGTAGGACAGTAGAATTAATGTATTAACAAAATAATTAATTTAATTGTCATATGAAATATCATCATTTGTCTTTTGGAGAGAGGTTTTGTATTGAGAAAATGTATAGCGCAGGATCTGCAA
>JAPLZH010000044.1 GCA_026395105.1 Candidatus Tayloriibacteriota bacterium | reverse complement strand
TTGCAGATCCTGCGCTATACATTTTCTCAATACAAAACCTCTCTCCAAAAGACAAATGATGATATTTCATATGACAATTAAATTAATTATTTTGTTAATACATTAATTCTACTGTCCTACTTCAAAGGTAGCTAGTTCTTATTGGAACTGTATTTGCTACTTCACCTGATATTGGAACCGCACCCTATTTTTACACGTCTATTGTCAGCCCAACAGCAATATCCTTTCCTTCTGGTGGTGCTACTGTTTATATTTTTAGCAACAAAAAAACAGAAAATAATTATGGCACTGTTTCTCTTTCTCAGACTCATCTGCCTGTAACAAAACTCGAAAAGAGATGTGTAGGTGGAAATTCTGGTAGTTCAAGTTATGGAATTGGAAATCATCTAACGTTAGACATAAGTAGCACTTCTGCTTCGTTTGGACCTAAATGTATATCAGCTGATCTTACAAACTATTGTAATTCTGCTACTGGTTGTGTTATTGAAACTTTCTCTTATGACATGTCTAGTAGTCAAAAGACTGTTTATCATCAGATCGCTTATCTTAACCATGAACAGAGTAGTATTTCTGGAGGTTTTTTCACACCACCAGCAAAGTCAGCAGGGATTACTTTATTTACAGGTAATACTGGTTCTGGAATGTATTCTTATGTTTTTGGGGATAGTACATTAAGAACAGACTTTAGTAACATTGGTAAGTGGGTATCACTATATAACTGGAACAGAGCTGGCAATGGTACGTGTAATGGAAGCTATACTAGCTCTTACACTAACCCTTACAAATTTGATTTTGAAGTTAGTAGCCCCCTTACAAATGCCGAAATCTGGGTTTATGGAAGATAGGGGAGGGGGAGGTAGTACAGACGGGCTTACTCAGTATAAACAACATCGTGGCATTAGTGGATTTCCTTCATATATAGAGTGTGATAACAATGGAAATGCTGTGACGGGAACAGGAAAATTACTTTTGACGGTAGAAGAAACGGGTCTTTCACCATATTTCGGAACGGGCGATACTGTGATTTATGGTAACCCCTCAGGGACTGGAACAGCTGGTGATATATCGGTTGTCTATGGTAAAACCTCCGGATCTCTAAGGAAGATTACTATAAGCGGTACCGGAGATGGGGGACAGGGTTATTCAAGTTTTAATTGCCCTTTAAGTGTACATACAGATGGATCAACGCAAATCGAATACTATAGTTATTAATAAGGCTGTTCGTTTGACTTCTAACTATATAAAAGGTAATATATAGCTAACTAACCTCGGCAGGGGTTTTTTAGCAGAGATTTTGGTTTAGTTTGGTTTCGCCGAGTTTTCCTTAACTTTATTAAAATAATAAAATACTATGGGAGTGCTTAACTATATAAAAGAGACAAAGAATGAAATGCATTTGGTAAAATGGCCGACACGAAAGCAGGCTATTATTTTAACCATTGTTGTTATCATAATTTCAGTGGTCGTGGCCGCACTTCTCGGAGTCTTTGACTTTATTTTCTCCAGAATCATCGAGCACTTCGCTAGTCTAAAAAGCCTATAATTTTTTGCCTTTAACTAATATTTAATTTACGCATATGTCAAAACAACAAGCACATAGCGAGAGAAGCTGGTACGCCATTCACACTTACGCTGGATATGAAAATGCCGTAGCTAGAAACCTACGCCAGAGAATAGATTCACTCGGAATGGGGGATAAGATTTTTAACGTTATAGTCCCTACAGAAAAGAAAATTAAAATAAAGGGAAATAAGCGCGTGGAAGAAGAGGAAAAGATTTATCCAGGATACATACTGGTAGATATGATGGTCACAGATGATTCTTGGTATGTCGTTCGAAATACACCCCGTGTGACTGGATTCGTCGGATCCGGAGTCTTTCCAGTACCTCTAAGAAGGGAAGAAGTGGATGAACTTTTCAGAAGAATGAATGTAGATAAGGTCGTTCATAAGATAGATATGGCAAAGGATGATCAAGTTAAGATAGTAGATGGTCCATTCCGTGAATTAGAAGGCAAAGTGGCTGAAGTGGATGAAGAGAGGGGTAAGATTAAAGTATTAGTAGCAATGTTCGGCCGAGAAACTCCTGTAGAACTGGATTTCTTGCAAGTTAAGAAAATATAAGGTAAAGTGTCCAAATAATTCAAAAATATGGCAAAAAAGATTACAAAAAAGCTAAAACTCGTTATTCCAGCAGGAAAAGCTAATCCAGCACCTCCTGTCGGTCCTGCACTTGGTCAGGCTGGTATTAACATCGGAGAATTCGTTAAGAAATTTAACGAGGCTACTGCAAAGATGGTGGGAGATATCATTCCAGTAGAAATCTCAGTTTATGATGACAGAACCTATACTTTCGTCCTAAAAACTCCTCCAGCATCTAGCTTAATTCTAAAAGCTATTAAGGCTGAAAAGGGAAGTGGAACAAATACTAAAAAGAAGGCCGGAACTATTACTCGCGCGCAGATTCGTGAAATCGCAGAAAAGAAAATGCCTGATTTAAATGCAAATACTATAGAGGCAGGCATGAAGATTATAGAGGGGTCTTGCCGTTCGATGGGGGTAGAAGTAAAAGGTTAATAAAAAACAAAAAGAAAGGTTTTTGTAGCCACGCATGATTTTCTGCTGAAAATCTGCTCTGCTCGCGCCGACCGCGCTCCGCAAGGGCTCCCAAAACCTTTCTTTTTGTTTTTTATAAATGCTTACGCAGGTGAGTCATAGAACAATAATCTACCTCCTTACTTTATAGGTGAGAAAAAGCGCGTCGGGGGTGAGATTTTCGACGGAGGTGAGGGAGAGGGAAATGTCTAGTGGTTTATTAAAAACTGTCATGCCAGTGCCAAAGAGACGGGGTTCTACTGTCATGTAAATGGTATCTATAAGGCCGGCTTCTATGAACATTGTGTAAATGGTGGAACCGCCACAGATAGCCACATCAGTGAAGCCTCTGGCCTCTAGGTCGGCTAAGAGGTCCTTCGGAGGCTTATCTGTCATCTCCACTCCCAGAATTACTGGCGTATCACTCGGCGCATAAACTATATTAACTCTATTTGGCAATGCTTTGCCGATAGTTTGATATGTCGTGAGTCCCATCACTATAACCCCTGCTTTTTTCGTTAATTCTACAAACTTTTTTCTATCCGCACCGCTTGTCCATGCCGTAGAGGGAACTGCCTGTCCTGCTTTATTTGCCGGCGCTATGAATCCATCTGCTGTATGGGCGACTATAATAAATGCTTTAATCATTCTAAAGTGATTTTATGTTCACTCTTTAGCTCTCTGATTTTACCATTTAGTATTAAAGAGCTTTCAGTGCCATTTTCTCTCTTAATTCCCTCGATAATATCCGTTTGATGATATTTGCTCTTTCTGGCCTGAACAGGTTCACTTAAGGTTTCGAAAACTATTTGGCAAAGCCTTTCACCGGGATATAGTCTGACTACCTGAGACTGAGTGTTATTTCTAATGGGCAAAGTTAACTGACCCTCATATCCGGAATCAATTATCCCCGTAAGATCCAAAGAAAGACCTTTTCTATTCGTAGATGAACGTGGATAGAGAACTGCCATCAGGGAATCGGGAACTTTCATTGATTCGAGGGTGGAGACTAGAATATATTCTCCAGGCAAAAGGTCGAAATGTTGGCCTTCTTCTAATTCTACGACATCGAAATAATTATTATTTACTTTATCGAAATTTAATATATCCAGTGACTCTCTGCCGTGAGGTGTAAGATGCCATTTCTTCGGAATCATAAAAGTAAAACCGAGGCGAAGGTCTATGGCGTGGGCTTGTACCTGAAATACATCTAAATTCGGTGTAAAAGATATTTCTCCTTTTTTAATCTTTTCTAAGATTTGTTTTTTTGTGATTACAGACATGATGTGAATTATAAGACAATTTTAATTCCCAGTATAGGCTCCATCGGTGTGTATTGATCGGTCAAATTCTTAATAATTTCTTCGACTAAAGTTTCGTCTCTCTTCTCAGCTCTCTCAAAAGTCTTTTCAGGCAAAGTTAATTCTATCTTTTTATGGTCATTACTTCTTCTCATTATCTCTTCAGCGGCAAAATAATGAGAATCATAGATATGAGCGTTTGATATAGAGTGAGAGTAAATACCGGGTCTGACGCCTAATTTCTGAGCGAGAATACATGCTAATAAGGCAAACCCTGCTACATCAGACGGCGTTCCTAACATCACATCATTAGAACGAATAATATTATGTAAATTAAGTCGCCCTCCAATAATATTAACAGTGAATGCGAATGGACAGGGGACATTCTTTTTCACTGCTCCTCCTAAGCCATCTGCACTAGGGTCCCAAGTAATGATTACTCCATGTCTAGATGTAGAATCCTTTTGCAAAAGTTCTATAAGCATTTTTAATTGATCACGGCCAAAATGTTTTCTCCATCTATAGCCATAAGCCACAGTGACGACATCTCCAGGATTCGTGAAATCATCCCAAATCTTTGTATATTTTCGAAGAAAGTCTTCTGGCTTTCTAGAACCGAGAATAAACCAAATTTGCTCCGCTACAAACATTTTTACAGGTATTTTTCTAAGAGTTAAGAATGGGAAGCCGTCTTTTTCTAGGTCTATTGAAAAATGCATACCTGGAATTGACTTTGTCTCATGACGTGTCCTTTCATTTACCTCTGCTATACCTTCAGACATTATCTTCGTTACCATGTCTTTATAGATTTGATCGAATTTTGTCATATTCCAATTATAGTATAATTATAGTTAACTATCTATATATGAATGATGATATTTTTGAGAAGCCATATTTTTCAGAGGAAATGATTTTTAAATCTGTACCAGCGCAGAATGAGTTTATTAACCTTGCAAAAGAATATGCGAGGAAATATTCTCTAGACAAAGCGATGCCGATTGGCAGTGTTCTCGTAAATAAAGGGGATATAATCGGTATTGGAGCTAACGGTAGTGATTATCACAATAATCATATATGCGAGAGGGTAAGGCAAAAAATACCTACAGGTCAAGGTTACGAGCTATGTGAAGGATGTCATCCGAAAAACCATAGTGAGCAAAAGGCTATTCAGGACGCGATTAAGAAAGGAAATAAAACAGAGGGAACAGATCTATATCTCTGGGGGCATTGGTGGTGTTGTAGATGGTGTATGAATGCGATAAAAAAAGCAGGAATAAAAAATGTTTTCTTATTGGAAAAAAGTGAAATACTTTTTAATAAGAATAAATCTGGGAATATAATTAATAGGCAGTTTGATTCATAAAGAAAATGAAAAAGAAAAATAAATTCATAGTCATAGAGGGTGGGGAAGGGTCTGGGAAGAGCACTTTAATCGCCTTAATGAAAGAAAAGTATGGCGATAAAAAGTTTGCCTTTACGAGAGAACCGGGTGGTTCTGCCTATGCTGAGGCTATTAGAGATATAGCGCTCAGGCATAATCTGGCTAAGGAGGCTTCGGCTGAGACATTGTTCGGACTTATGTGGGCCGCTAGGCATGATAATTTACAGAAATCCATTATTCCTGCTCTTAATTCCGGAAGACATGTTATAAGTGACCGCTTTGACTCTGCGACATACGCTTATCAGATTAAGGCGATGAATGCCCAGCATTTAGAGAATTTATTTTGGTCAGTTAGGGAAAGTTTTTTAAAGGATTGTAAACCGGATTTGTATATTATTTTAGATTTAGATCCTAAGGTCGGAATGGAAAGGGTATCCTCCAGAAAGGAAGTAAAAAATCATTTTGATGAAAGAAAAATGGATTTTCATAAGAAAATTCGCCAAAGTTTACTAGATTTCTCAAAAAAAGTTCCGAGTGTGATAGTGGATGCGAGTCAGTCTTTAGAAAAGGTCAAAGAGGATTTCTTTAAGGTTATTGATGAGCAAATATAAACCGCACCTTTTTTTGCCTAAGTCAATATTCCTATAAACCGCATTAGTGATAGCATTAAGGGCATGAAAGACACTCAAATAAAAAAACTAATAGAGGCGGAGAAGAAGCGACAAAAAAAAGTAATTAATTTGATCGCTTCAGAGAATTATGTTTCTAAAGATGTTTTAGAAGCGCTCGGCTCGGAATTAACAAATAAATATGCTGAAGGGTACCCAAGGAAGAGATATTACGGAGGGAATGAAAACATTGATAAGATAGAGGAACTTTGCCGAAAGCGTGCACTCGAACTTTTCGATTTAGCCGAAGGGTCTGCGGGGGCCCAAGCAGGAAAATGGCATGTGAATGTTCAGCCGTTATCTGGATCACCCGCGAATGTGGCGGTTTATCTAGCCCTCGTTCCGCCTGGCGGAAAAATAATGGGAATGTCGCTAGATCAGGGAGGACATCTCACGCACGGTCATAAAGTGTCCATCACAGGAAAAATGTGGGTTCAGGTGCCATACGGCGTAGATAAAAATACAGAAATAATAAATTTTGATGAATTAAAGGCAAAGGCTGTCGCCGAAAAGCCGAATATTATAGTCGCTGGTTTTACTGCATATCCGAGAGCAATAGACTTTAAAAAGTTTCGCGAAGTAGCTGATGCGAGCGGTGCTATTCTCATGGTAGATATGTCTCACTTTGCTGGACTAGTAGCAGGGAAGGAATATCCATCACCGTTTGAATATGCAGACATAGTGACGACAACAGTTCATAAAACTCTTCGTGGCCCGCGCTCCGCCCTTATCTTTGCAAAAAAGGATGCTCGGGAACTAGATAAGAAAATAGATAAGGCCGTTTTTCCAGGAATGCAGGGAGGTCCTCATATGAATCAGGTGGCAGGAGTCGCAGTGGCCCTTAAGGAGGCAAAGACATCTGCTTTTAAAAAGTACGCTTTGCAGGTAAAAAAGAATGCGAAAGTTTTAGCAGATGAATTAACAAAATTCGGCTGGAGAGTGGTTTCTGGAGGTACGGATTCGCATTTAGTTCTCGTGGATACTTGGATGAATGGAGAGAAAGGTAAAAATGGCCGAGGAGCCGTGACTGGAAAAGAGGCGAGCGACCGCTTAGAAAAGGCTGGAATTATAGTGAATAAAAATGCAATACCCTTCGACGCTCGTCCGCCGGCCGATCCATCAGGAATTCGCCTAGGAAGTGCCGCCGAGACTACTCGCGGTAAAAAAGAAAAGGATTTTAAGAAAATCGCAGAAAAGATTGACAAAGTTTTAAGAGGGGAGTGGTAAGCTTTTTCGTAAGTTTTTCAGTATTGACTTTTGCCGAAAAGGCTGGAAAATGATATATTTTCCATGTGATTAAACAAATAATCGAAAACTTAGTAAAGGGTGCCGTCGTGAAGCTTAAGCTACCTGAGCATAGTTTTAGCGTGGAACACCCAGGGGATTTATCTCACGGTGATTTTTCCACGAATGTAGCGATGGTCCTCGGGAAATCAGCGAAGATTAATCCTCGCGAATTAGCGGAGAAAATTCTCACTGAATTAAATGCAAATAGGCCAGCTGAGGTAGAAAAGATAGAAATCGCCGGTCCTGGGTTTATAAACTTCTTTTTGACTAATGATTTTTTCTTAAAAAGTGTGAGTGATGTGATGAAGACAGAAAAATCCGGAAAAATATACGGCTCGAATGAGAATTTTAAAGGCAAAAAGGTTTTAGTCGAATATACGGATCCGAATCCTTTTAAGGTTTTTCATATAGGTCACCTCATGTCTAATGCTATTGGTGAGTCTATTTCTAGGATTATAGAAAATAGCGGGGCAAAGGTGGAGAGGGCGAATTACCAGGGTGATGTCGGTCTTCATGTAGCGAAAGCGATGTGGGGAATTTTAAATTTAATTAATGAAAAGCCTGTGGATGGGGCGGGTGTTACAGAACAGGTAGAATTTATCGGCCGTGCCTATGTACTCGGCGCCGGTAAATACGAAGATGATGAAAAGGCAAAGACAGAAATTACCGATTTAAATAAAAAGATTTTTGAAAAGACTGATGCGAAATTAAATGCGCTTTATGACTGGGGAAGGAAAGTCAGCTTAGAGCACTTCGAAGAAATCTATGCGAAACTCGGCACGAAATTTGACCATTACTTTTTTGAAAGCGAAATCGCGGAAAGTGGAGTGAAAATCGTCGAAGAATTTTTAGAAAAGGGTGTTTTCGAAAAGAGTGATGGGGCCGTAGTTTTTAAGGGTGAAAATCACGGTGTGCATACTCGTGTCTTTCTAAACTCACAGGGCCTACCGACTTATGAGGCTAAAGAGCTCGGTTTGAATAAGAAAAAATATGATTTGATAAAGCCAGATTTATCAGTGATAGTCACGGCAAATGAGCAGAGTGATTATTTTAAGGTTTTATTAAAGGCCATATCACTTATTTATCCGAAAATCGCTGAAATTACTAAACACGTCAGTCACGGCATGCTTCGCTTTGCCTCCGGAAAAATGGGCTCTAGAAAGGGGAATGTTATTACTGGAGAGTCACTCCTAAACGATGTGGAGGAAATGGTTAGAGGGAAAATCGCCGACCGTGAACTTAATGACAGCGAGAAAAAGAAAATCTCTGAGCAGGTTTCCGTCGGTGCTATAAAGTATTCTATTCTAAAACAGTCTTCCGGCAGTGATATTATTTATGATTTTGAGAAATCCATCTCATTCGAAGGGGATTCTGGTCCATATCTTCAGTATTCTTTCGTTCGTGCGAAATCTATTCTAGCGAAGGCAAAGGCGGAGGGTATAAAAGGAGAAAACGGAGAAAATATTAAAGAAGTCTCAGTACTCGAAAAGATTCTTTATCGTTTCCCCGAGGTAGTAGATAGGGCGGGAAAAGAATTAGAACCACATCTTATCTCTACTTATTTAGTGGAACTCGCCGGTGCTTTTAATTCGTATTATGCAAAGAATCAGATTGTTAATAAAGACGACTCTGCCTCATCATACAGAGTCCTTTTAACTGAGGCTTTTTCTATAGTCCTAAAGAACGGTTTGAATCTTCTCGGAATTCCACAGCCAGGGAAAATGTAATTAACTATATAAAATACTGTCTAATTAAAAATTATGAAAACATATCAAAAAATTCTGTATTTAGCACTAGTGGCGGCAGTAATCGTCTTTGTCTTTGCCTTATTCCAAAAGAGGGCTGTGGCACCGGAATCGGATTTAGATTTAGGAAAGAAAGTGGATGTAAAAAAGACGGATGAAAATAAGGCCACAACGACTCCAGTGGTAGAACAAAAGCCTGTACAGAAAGTCCCACCGATTATTAGTGGAACTCTGGATGCTAAAGGCGCGACGACTGACGGAATTAATAAAACTATTGCTGGGAATAGTCTCTTTGCCTTTAATCTTTATGGAAAGATAAGTGAAAAAGAAAAGGGAAATATTTTTATATCTCCTTGGAGTATTTCTAGTGCCGTCTCTATTCTTTATGAGGGTGCGAAAGGTAAAACTGCGGAAGAAATAAAGAATACTTTTCATTTTGACAGTGATGCGGTCGCCATGAGATCTTCCTTTGCTTCTCTTATGAATAAAATTAATGCAAAGGGGGCTCCATATGCATTAAATACAGCAAACGCTTTTTGGGTACAGAAAGATTTTAAGATTCTGAATGACTATATTTCGAATGTCGCTAAATACTATGGCGGATTAGCGAGTAATCTAGACTTCGTGGGCGATACTGAGGGCTCGAGGCAGATTATTAATGACTGGGTCGCTAAGGGGACGAATAATAAAATTAAGGATTTATTTGCAAAAGGAACTTTGAACAGGAATAATCGGCTAGTTATAACAAACACTGTATATTTTAAGGGTACCTGGTTAAGTCCTTTTAAAAAGACAAATACTAAAGAAGATTCATTTTTGGCTGATTCGAAAAATAGCACTGCTGTCCAGATGATGAATGATTACGCGGGTCATTATAATTATTCTGAGACAGATAATGCACAGATTCTGGAATTACCATATAAAGGCGATACACTTTCTATGTTCGTCTTACTTCCAAAAGAAGGAAAGATGTCGGCTTTAGAAAGTGAGCTTTCCTCAGATAATATGAAAAAGTGGTTCTCTGCAATGGCCTATAAAACCGTGAATGTTTCAATCCCTAAATTTACTTTTAGTAGATCATACGGACTAAATGATTATTTGAAAGATATGGGTGTAGTTTCTGCTTTTGATTCTGCGAGCGCAGATTTATCTGGTATAGACGGAGGAAAAGACTTAAGTGTTAGTTATGTAATTCATAAAACATTTGTGGAAGTAAATGAAGAGGGAACAGAGGCGGCTGGAGCTACGGGTATTTCAGTCGGTGTGACAGGCATCAGGCTCCCAGAAGATATCATTACTTTTAAAGCTGACCATCCCTTTATATTCTTAATAAATGATAAACAAAATGGAAACATTTTGTTTATGGGAAAGGTTGTGGATCCGACTAAATAATTAAATTATATGAAAATTAAATGGAATAAAATAACTTGGTATTCTATAGTTCTCACGGTAATTATATTTCTAGGAATCGTTCCATTTCTGACATTTTATTTTATTGGTCAGTATAAAGAAATCGTAACATCTTCCACTGTGAATATAAATTTCACAACTTCCGAGGTTAAAGGCTGGAAGACTTATAATAATTATGCTTTTGGCTTTAGTCTAAAAATTCCAGAGAATAACGCGGTATATGCTTGTAGGTCAAATCCAATTGATGCATTCAGGACTAAACCTACGATTGCTAATGAAAAGGATTACTGGGTTTTTGTACTGGAAAATCCTAATGATATAGGGTTAATTAAAAGTTGTGCCTCTGATCAGCTATCTAAATTCAAACATTTTTCCATTGATGCCCACGAAGCATCAAAAGGTGAGTATACTAGTTTCGTAGATAATTGGGAGAAAGGTTATGCAGATAAAAAGTATATGGTAACTGATAGAATAATGCTTGATGGTCATAATGCACTTTCAGTAACAAAAGTTGATACTGTTAATAATTTTAATTCTTACAAGGAAATTATTATAGATGGTGGGAAATACTTTTATCACATCGATCTTCCAGAGAAGAGTAATTTATTGGAGAGGATTATTTCTACTTTTGAGTCGATAATAGCTAAGGATAAAGTGACCGATTGGAGTATTTTGGCAAATAAAGATTTAGGATTTGAGATAAAATATCCATATAACTATGCCTCCGGAATCCTTAATGGGCAGATACCGGGTAGTTTGGGGTGGATTATTCAACCAACACCTCCAGCGTATGAAGGTGGTCCACGGTTTTTCGTTTTAGTTAAGAAACTTGATAGTGATATTAGTTTGGATCGATATGTCGATAGTCTAAATATAAAAGATACATCTGGTTTGCCACATGGTTATATAAATATAAATGGTATAAGTTGGTTTAAATATACTTACAAAGTAGAGTCGGAGTTCGGAGATTATGTGGAGAGTAGTTATATCACAATTAAAAATGGGTATATTTATGAACTCAAACATGTTAGCGCAGAAGCAGGTGATACTTTTGAAAAAGTGGCTAATACCTTTAAATTTACGGATCCGACTAAATAATAGATTCACTATAGCACTCGCTTCATATTTTAATTTTTATAGACATCATGGTCTCCCATTGAGTGTAATATCACGGTGTTCTTGTCTAAGTATTCGAAGACAATTCTATATTTATAGTTAATAGAAAAACTGAGTTTGCCTTTTAGGTTACCGTTCAGTTTATGGACTTTTAATTGGGTGTGATTATCCTTTAATCTAAAAAGTTCTATTTTTTCTAAGGCTTCCTCTCTCAAATCTTTCTCAAAAGATTTGAACTTTTTAACGAAAAAAGGTGTAAAATTAATCTCTATCATTACTTTATCTTTTTCATTAATTCTCTTAAATCACCCCGTAGTATTTTTCCTTCTTTTAATTCTCTTTCAGATTTGAGGATATCCTGAACAGCTTTTTCTTCCGCCAATAATTTAAGAGCTCGCCTAATTACTCCAACTTTATTTTCATCGTTACCGAGTTTTATTTGTTCTTCTATGAACTCGATCATAGAAGGGGATAATGGAACTGAAATAGTGGTCATAATATTTTGATTATATGATAATATAATATCACATTATCATACAGCTTATTAGTAGAAATATCACTATTGACAAATAGTAATAATATGTATATGATGGTGATGATTGTTCTTCCCTCTAGCTACCCCTCAAGTAGGACACTCGAACTTAATAATGAATAATACTCTGTTGCTGTCCTAAACTCAATACACTCCCTAGGTCGGTCATTCAAGAAGGAATGGATTTCATCTAAATCTTCTTGAGTAACGGTAC
>JAPLZH010000027.1 GCA_026395105.1 Candidatus Tayloriibacteriota bacterium | reverse complement strand
ATTGCAGATCCTGCGCTATACATTTTCTCAATACAAAACCTCTCTCCAAAAGACAAATGATGATATTTCATATGACAATTAAATTAATTATTTTGTTAATACATTAATTCTACTGTCCTACTTCAAAGGTAGCTAGTTCTCGGTAGATTATCTTCCGAAATCAAAATACCAAAAAAAATGTTGAACACATTCCTAAAAGCCAAAGCAAAAAAAGCAAAACTCAAAAAGGTGATCGACGAAAAAGACCGCGAGTGTGGGTTTTGTAAGAACACAATCCCGTCTGGGGTAAAACATTTGGCCATACTAACACCTTTTGGCAAATGTTTGGGTCGCTACTGTGGTGAGGATTGCAGGCAAAAGTGGGAGATACGCCGATGGGAAGCTGATACTTATTAGTTATGTGATAATTCCACCCAACAAAGCGCCATTCGGTGACACTTTTTTGGGTGGTTTTTAAAATGGGGATTTTTGACTAAAGGGGCAAAAACTGATATACATTATCCAGCTGAGTTCAAATGAGTTCAAAAACAGCTGAAGAAAAAAACTAACCTATGGGTGAAAAAAAGTTTGGTTTATTTATCTCTCCGCCAGCTGGTGGAAAGGGTAGCACCATAAAGCCTTTTAATAGGGCCACGGTGCCCATATCAATGAGTGGTGTTCTTAAACAGTGGAAAACACACTCAGAGTACGGGCGTGCTATCCAGCATGCTTTCAAAGAAGGGACACTGGTTCCAGACCACATCGTCGCGAAGGCCTTTGATCAGGCGTGGGAGGAAATAAAGACTACTTTGGATAACCGAGTACCCATGCTGGATGGATGTGTGAGGACTATGCATCAGGTACATTTGGTCATAAAAACCCTCCATAAAGACGGGTTTACACCATACGTAGTTTTGATGCCAACACCCACTGAGGTTTGCCTCGAGCGGGCGAAGAATCGTAAGAGGGAGGATGATTATCTCATCAAAGAGCGGCTGGAGGAGTATAAGAGGGTGACGATACCTCTTATGAAAAGTCTCCACAAAGGGAGGAAGTCTATGCACCTTCTTTTGGTTTATGGAGCCCTTCCTTTAAGACGGCGAGTGGAAAGAGTCGCGGAATTCCTAGATATCATACCAGACGAAAAAGTCCCTTTGGAAGTGTGTAGCACTATCCAGAATTGAGTCAGTGCTGTATTTGTGTCGCGCTAGTCTCTTCGGGAGATAGCGCGACTTTTTTGTTCAGTGTTTTATTTGATGGGTGGGGTTGAATATTTTTGGACTTTTGATATGATATTTGGAGTGAATATAAATTCATTTAACTTTAGCAAATTCTTTAGACTCTCTCGCTCGAGGTCTGGTTTTTGCCTTCGTTAAGTGAATGCTAAATAACGAAAACAGAGACGGGCCCTCGAGTGAGTGGTCCGATTTGTTCTTTATATGTTCTTTTGCAAAAAACATTCAAATAGAAAGTCAAAAATCTATGAAGAAGGTGATTCCGTGTACTTGTTCACCAGGAACAAAGGTGGAGTTGGCGATTAGGATCGTCGACCATGCATCTCGTTATGGGGTGCGGAGATTCCCTAGAGGAGCCCCCGGGGTGATTAGTCACTTCAATTCAGGTCATGCTGTGGTCGAAATGAATCCAGCTAAGTTTTGCTATCCGCAAATGACCCTATTTGTCCACATGAATCATTTGATGCCTTATAGGGGCGGAAGGGATGCTCGGTAGTTTGAGGAAGGGTGGGGTCGGCCCCGAACGCTTCGCGTTCGGGGCCTTTTTGTATATAATACCCCCATGAGAAAACTTGTAATAATTCGCCACGGCGAAAGTGAGTGGAATAAAGAAAATAGATTTTGTGGATGGGTGGATCAGGATTTATCAGATAAAGGCATTGAAGAAGCTCATAAAGCAGGTAAGGCTTTAAAAGAAGGAGGTTATACTTTTGATCTCGCTTACACATCGCTTTTAAAAAGGGCGAATCATACGCTCGATATAGTTTTAGATGAGCTTGCTGAGAAAAATATCGAAATAAAAAAGACTTGGAGACTAAATGAGCGTCATTACGGAGCACTTCAGGGATTAAATAAATCTGAAACAGCAGCGAAATACGGAGAAGATCAGGTTAAAATATGGCGCAGAAGCTTTGATGTTCGCCCTCCAGCCTTAACTGAGGATAGTGAAATGTACCCAGGAAGGGACCCATTGTATAAAGATTTGAAAAAATCAGAAATTCCGCTTTGTGAATCTCTTAAAGATGTCATCGCTCGTTTTATGCCGTACTGGGAAGAGGAGATAGCACCGGCTATAAAGGCGGGTAGGAAGGTTATTATTTCTGCACACGGAAATAGTCTTCGTGCTTTGGTAAAACATCTAGAAAATCTTTCAGAGGCGGACATTACAGAGTTAAATTTGCCGACAGGAATTCCGCTAGTTTATGAATTAGACGATGATTTGAAGCCTATAAATAAGAACTTTTTAGGGAGCGAAGAAGACGTGAAAAAGGCTATTGAGGCTGTGAAGAATCAGGGGAAGGCGAAATAAAAGACGCGGGCTATTAGCTGGCAAAATTATAAATGATTTATTTAATTCACGGGACGGATATAGATGCATCACATAAAAAAGTGAATGAACTCGTGGATTCTCTTTTGAAAAAAAAGCCGGATGCTTCGTTTTTTAAGCTGGACGATGAATCTTTTAGCGAAGGAATGCTTGAAGAATATTCTGGAGGGCAGGGGCTTTTTGAGAAAAAGTATATTGTGCTTTTGGAGAGTTTGATCGGTTCTGAAGAATGGAGCGAAATTCTTTTGAAAAAACTGGACGATTTATCAAAGTCTGAAAATATTTTTATTCTTCGCGAAGGAAAGCTGAATAAAAAAGAGCTGGAGAAAGTCGAAAAGAAGGCGGTTAAAAGTCAGGAATTTTCTTTGCCTTCAAACGGCGCGGGTGAGATAGAGCAAAAAGAATTTAATATTTTTCCTTTAACTGATGCATTGGCGGGGAAACGTGTGGGAGATTTATGGGTGGGATATAGGAATGCGCTAAGCGCCGGCGTTCCAGCTGAGCAGATAGAGGGTGTACTTTTTTGGCAAATAAAATCAATGCTCCTAGCCTTAAAATGTAAAAGCGCAGAAGCTTCTGGTCTAAAACCTTTTGTCTTTTCTAAATCATTTAAATTTGCAAAAGAATGGGGAGAGACGGCGCTTCTCGAGAATTTGGAAAAGTTAATGAAAATTTATCATGAATCTAGAAGGGATGCGGGAGGGCTCGAAAATCTACTCGAAAGATATATTCTCGAATTAAAATCCTAAAATTTATGAAGTTTCATTTAAAAAAATTAGTGGACGAGCGAACGAGTGAAGTGTCAGCTTATGTCAGAAAAGGGGATAGGATTATAGACATAGGTAGCGGAGGATGCCAGGTTTCCGAATGGCTAATGTCACAAGGCTTCGATGTCACGCCCATAGACATATCGAATAAAAGTTTTTTAGGAAAAGTGAAGCCGATCATTTACGACGGCAAAAGAATTCCTTTTGCTGATACTTCATTTGATGTAGCACTTTTACTTACCATTCTTCATCATACGAAAGACCCTGTAAGTATTCTTAAGGAGGCAAAAAGGGTGGCGAAGAGGATAGTTGTTAAGGAGGATTTATATAAAGGTATTATTCAGAAGTATATGACTTTTGCTATGGATAGCGCTATAAATAAAGAGTTTAAGGGACATCCTCATACGAATAAAACGAAAGAAGAGTGGCTACGGGTTTTTAAGGATTTGGAATTAACGGTTTTAGATCAAAAAGAGAATAGTTTCTGGGTGTTTTTTAGGAATGGGGTGTTTTATTTGAGGAAATAAAGGACTCATCTAACTAGGCACAAAAATAAAAAGCGTCTACTCTCTCGAATAGACGCACTGGAAACATGGTGGCACATCCAATTGTCTGCCAAGGAAAAACTTGCGAAGAACGTTTATTTGTTAGTTTTGTGCTTTGTGAACCAACACTTGAGTTGCTGGCTCTCCATTATAAAGCCGAGCTGTTCTTCGGTGGCAAGTATTTCACCAAGATCCCAAAATGTGCAAACCTCAATTCCAGCATCAACGATTCTTTTGACTAATGGCAGAACTAGCTACCTTTGAAGTAGGACAGTAGTGATTGTAAGTACCCACACCCTCCCCCACACTATTGATGGAAAGTAAATAGGCAGTTCCCTCGTAATAAATGATTATGAGAGGACTATCAAAATCACAAATAGATGAAAGATTAGTAGAACTTAGAAATCTAAGAACGCTTTACG
>JAPLZH010000066.1 GCA_026395105.1 Candidatus Tayloriibacteriota bacterium | reverse complement strand
GTACCGTTACTCAAGAAGATTTAGATGAAATCCATTCCTTCTTGAATGACCGACCTAGGGAGTGTATTGAGTTTAGGACAGCAACAGAGTATTATTCATTATTAAGTTCGAGTGTCCTACTTGAGGGGTAGCTAGAGGGTGCTCATTCTAAACACACTTTAAATCTTATTTTTTATTTAGTCAACTTCTGGGGATTATGATTTGGACATGTCTTATCTGAGCATCTCTCTGGAATAGTTTTAGTACCTTCCATCATAAGTGCACCACATTCTTTGCCGTCTCTCATATATTTGCAAAGATTACCTGTCGGCTTCGCTTTAATGGCCATTTTACAGTCTGGATAATTAGAGCATGAGTAAAATACTCCGAAGCGCCCACGTCTAGCCGTCATCATTCCGTCTTTACAGTTAGGGCACTTTACTCCTGTAGAGTTTCTTCTCTCTAATTCCGCGTCTTTTTTAATAAATTTGCATTTAGGATATCTGGAGCAGGATATGAAGAGGCCGTATTTTCCTTCGCGTTCCACTAATTTGCCTTCTTTACATTCTGGGCACATTTCTCCCGTCTCTTTCGGTCCTGCTAATTCAGAGCCATCTATCATTCGGGCGCCATCGCAGTCTGGATATTTAGAACAGCTCATAAACTTTCCGCCTTTGCCGAGCTTTATAATCATACTGCTTCCGCATTTCGGACATTTCCATTTAGGATTTGCATCGCCGAGAGTCGTGACCTTTGCCATCTTTTCCTTCGACTTTAATTCTTTCTTAAAAGGTCCGTAAAATTCTTTTAAAGTGGCGAGGTAAGTTCTTTTGCCATTCGAAATTTCGTCCAGTTTATCCTCCATGTCTGCGGTGAAGGTGTCACTAATATATGAGGCAAAGTTATCCTCTAGGAAACTACTAACCACGTCACCGGTGTCTGTCGGTTTTAAAGAGCGACCTTCTTTTTCCACGTATCCGCGTTCCTCGATGGTCCTAATAATAGAAGCGTAAGTAGATGGACGGCCGATTCCGCGTTTCTCTAGCTCTTTTACTAGTCCTGCTTCGGTGTATCTAGGAGGGGGCAAAGTAGCCTTTTGCTCTGAATGGGTCTCTATTAAAGTTAGGGAATCACCGATGGCGAGCTTCGGCAGTGTGACTTCATCGCCCTGAGCATCAGGATCAGCTAAAAGCCAGCCTGGAAAAAGAACTCTATTTCCATTCACTGAAAAATCAGGAACGGATTTATTTTTTGTATTTGCAATGATTTTCGTTCGTAAAATATTCGCATCAGTCATCTGTGAGGCTACAGTTCTTTCCCAAATTAACTGATATAGCTTATTCTGTTCCGGAGTACCTGCTTTTAATTTTGAAAAATCTGTAGGGCGAACGGCTTCGTGTGCTTCCTGTGCATTTTTACTCTTAGTAGCGTACATACGAACCTGCACGAATTCTTTTCCGTATTTTTTCTCTATAATATTTGCCATCTGACCGATAGCCACTGAGCTTAGAGTGGTGCTATCTGTGCGCATATAGGTTATGAGGCCGGCTTCGTATAGCTTCTGAGCTATACGCATGGTGTTAGAAGGGGAAAGCCCTAGGCGGGAGCTCGCTGTCTGCTGTAAGGTGGAAGTAGTAAAAGGAGCGCGCGGACTTCTTTTTACTTCAGTCTCATCTACTGATGTGACAGACCACTCTTCTTTCTTTGCCTTTTCGAGAATTTCATTTACGATTTTTTCATCTCTCGGCTCTTCTTCGCAGGTCAAATTTAGGAAGGGGATTTTCGCAGATTTAATGGTCGGATTAGTGAAGTCGGCTGAGATAGTCCAGTAGATTTCTGGAATAAAGGCGCGGATCTCCCTTTCACGCTCCATTACTATTCGAAGAGCGGGGGACTGAACACGTCCAGCAGAAAGACCGTAACGAACTTTTTTCCAAATAATTCCTGATAAATCATAACCGACTAGTCTGTCCAGTACTCGGCGGGCTTCCTGTGCCTCTTTTAAGTTCATGTCTATGTCACGGGGATGATTCATCGCCTCCTTAACAGCGTCTTTAGTGATTTCGTGAAAAACTACTCTTCTAGGCTTTTTTAGGTGAACCGCCTCTGCTATATGCCAAGCTATCGCCTCTCCTTCTCTATCCGGGTCAGTCGCGAGTAAAACTTCATCAGCTTTATCGGCTAATGCCTTAATTTCTTCGACTATATGCTCTTTGCCTTTAGAGATTTCATAATGAGGAATAAAGCCGTTTTCTATGTCCACAGCCTTCTTATTACTCTTCGGTAAATCCCTTATATGACCGACAGATGCTTTCACAGTATAGGCACCATCTAAATATTTAGAGATGGTCTTTGCCTTAGCTGGTGACTCGACTATAAGTAGTTTCATTACGGCCATTATTACTGCAAATTTAATTTTTGGCAAATCTGTTAATAACTTTTTTGGCATTGCAAAATTCTTTTTACATGATAAAATGTATCTACGTTGGCCAGCAAGGCAAAGGAGACTCCGCCCCAAAAGGGCGGAGATCGCGTTTAAGAAGATACTCATTGCAACCGGCAGGGAAATCTCGGCCGGTTTTTGCTATATAAGCGTGGTAAGTACCCACACCCTCCCCCACACTATTGATGGAAAGTAAATAGGCAGTTCCCTCGTAATAAATGATTATGAGAGGACTATCAAAATCACAAATAGATGAAAGATTAGTAGAACTTAGAAATCTAAGAACGCTTTAC
>JAPLZH010000075.1 GCA_026395105.1 Candidatus Tayloriibacteriota bacterium | reverse complement strand
TTGATAATTTGTACAAGGCATATCAGAAGAAAATGGGATCAAAATCTATCGACACAAAGAAGAAATTAACAACAACAATGGTGTCATTTAAAAGAAGCCCCGTTAGATGATTTGGGTGTCATGGTCATATGAGTTGACATGAATGAAAAGCCTGCTTGGAAAGACTAATAGTCCATTCCTCCGCCCATTCCATTCATTCCCGCGCCACCGTGACCATGTTCTTTTTCCTCTTTTGGTTCTTCTGCCACTGCTACTTCTGTAGTAAGAAGAATAGCTGCTGCCGAAGAAGCATTCTGAACTCCGAGGCGAGTGACTTTCACAGGATCAACTATTCCAGCGACTAGCATATCAGCGACCATTACATCATTTAATGCATCGTAACCGATCTGCCCTTTTCCAGAACGGATTTTTTCTATAATAACCGCCGCGTCATCCTTTCCAGCGTTTATAATAATCTGCTTAATAGGGGCTTCCATGGCTTTCAAAACTATCTCTACGCCGATTTCGAATTCCCTTCCGGCACCGCTAGCGCTAAGGACGCTCGCTGAACTTCCAGTTATTTGCCTTTTAGAAATTTCATTTTTTAAAACTTCCTCCGCTTTCATGGCTGCTTTTATAAGTGCCACGCCACCTCCCGCGACGATTCCTTCATCTATAGCCGCTTTTGTCGCATTCACCGCATCCTCTATCTTTAATTTCAAATATTTCATTTCAGTTTCGGTGGCTGCACCGACACGTATTACAGCTACACCTCCTGAAAGTTTCGCTATTCTCTCTTCTAACTTTTCTTTATCAAATTTTGACTCTGTCTTCTCTCTTTGCTTTTTTAGCTGTGAAATTCGCGCATCTATTTCAGACTTTTTACCTTTTCCACCGACTAAAATAGTCTTATCCTTTGAAGAGATGACCTTTCTAGCTTTTCCTAGATGTGTGATGTCGGCCTGATCAAGCTTAATTCCCACTTCTTCAGAAATAACCTTAGCACCGACGGTTACTGCGATATCCTGAAGCATTTCCTTTTTCCTATCGCCATATCCAGGAGCTTTCACAGCGAGCACATTAAATCCTCCGCGAAGTTTATTCACGACGAATGTTGCGAGCGCTTCACCGTCTACATCATCAGCGATTATTAGAAGATCCTTTTTTCCAGTCTGTGAAAGTTTTTCTAATAAAGGCAAAATTTCCTTTACCGAACTAATTTTTTTATCTGTTATCAAAATGGCTGGATCTTCGTATTCAGCTTCCATTCTATCTGCATTCGTAATCATATAAGCAGAGATATAACCCTTATCAAATTCAATTCCCCCGACCACCTCAGAATCCACACCTATAGACTGTGACTCCTCTACCGTGACCACTCCGTCTTTGCTGACTTTCTTAATAGTGTCAGCTATAATGGCTCCGATTTCAGGAGATTCAGATGAAATAGTCGCTACCTGTCTAATCTCTTCATCACTTTTAATAGGCTTAGCGATATTTTTTAAAGCCTTCACTACTTCTCGGCTCGCATGTTCAATACCGTTTTTTATAGCCATTGCGCTTAATCCCATTCCAGTATTTTTAAGACCTTCATTCATAATAGCCTGAGTTAAGACGACAGAAGTGGTCGTACCGTCTCCAGCGCTATCATTCGTTTTCGTAGCTACTTCCTTAATAATTTCCGCACCCATATTTTCGAATCTATTTTTCAAAGTGATTTCCTTTGCAATAGACACTCCGTCATTCGTGATCGTCGGTGCTCCGTATCCTTTGTCCAGTACTACATTCCTTCCGCGAGGACCTAAAGTAATTTTAACAGCATCCGCTACAGCGTCTACTCCTCTTTTTAAAGCTTTTCTTGCTTCTTCATTGTACAAAATCTTTTTGCTCATATTTTCTTTTTAGTTAGGCTAATAAATGCAAAATCACAAAATTCGAAAGATTATGTTTATTTAATAATCGCGATTATTTCAGTTTCGCGAAGAATGTAATATTCTTCTCCATCAATTTTCACTTTATCTCCCCATGAGAATAAAACTGTTTCCCCAGGCTTTACTGAAACTGGAATTAATTTTCCATCTTCGTATTTACCAGGGCCGACGGCTATAACTTCGCCTTTCTTTGCCCCCTTATCTCCGCCCGCGGATGCTGGAATAATAATTCCGGACTTAGTCCTAGTCTCAGAATCATCTTCGGCAAATTCTTTTATTAGGACGCGGTCGGCGAGTGGCTCTATCTTATTCACTTTCTTTTCTTTTGTGCTCATGATTTTAGAAATTAATGACTAATAATTTCCCTTATTATATGGATAGTTTGCAAAAAGACAAGAAAGAAGCCTATCAAAACGTCAAAATGCATTTTTTCCAGCCACGCATGATTTTCTGCTGAAAATCTGCTCTGCTCGCCCCGTCGGGCTCCGCAAGGGCTAGAAAAAATGCATTTTGACGTTTTGAGGGGGCGACTGTTCTAGTGTATTATTGACCGTATTAAAATATTTATGATATGAACATAACCGCTCTTGTTTTCGGTTTATCTTCGGTTATAATAGTAATGAAGCTTTTTAAGATTTTATAGCAAATATGAGTAATCTAACAAAAAAACAAAAAAGGGTTTTTGATTTCATAAACAGCTATAGTGCTGAAAATGGAATCTCCCCTACTATCGAGGAAATAAGGACTGAATTAAAACTTAATGCTGTTTCTACCATACATGAGCATATAAAGTCATTACAGGAAAAAGGATACTTGTCTAAAGGCGAAAACTCTGCCAGAAGTATTGAACTAATAAAAGAGATTAAGACGGTTTTAGAAATTCCCATTGTTGGAAACATCGCTGCAGGTAAGCCTATTGAGGCTGTCGAGAATCATTTAGAGACCATTTCAATAATTAATCCTACAATAAAATCCTCAAACGGACATTATGCTCTTAGAGTTGCCGGAGATAGTATGATAGATGAAGGTATTTTTGATGGAGATATAGTCGTTATTAAAAAACAAAATGTTGCCGAAAATGGACAGACTGTTGTGGCTATTATCGATGATAATGAAGCTACATTAAAGAAAATATACAGAGAAAAATCCCGTTTTCGTTTAGAACCTAGAAATCAAAGCCTCTTACCATTCTTTCGAAAAGAAGTTGAGATACGCGGTGTCGTAGTACAGGTTATTAGAAATATAGATAATCATGAGATATTAGCTCAGAAAAAAAATAAGCATGGTTTTAAAACCATAGATCTTTTTGCTGGTGTTGGAGGAATCAGAATGGGGTTTGAAAAAGCTGGTTTTGAAACAGTATTTTCAAATGATTTCGAACCAAAATGCAAGGATACCTATGATTTAAATTTTCCGACGTCTAAATTAATCGTTGAAGATATTAGAAAGATTGGTATTGATGATTTACCTGAATTCGATTTTCTTTTAGGAGGATTCCCCTGCCAAGCATTCTCTATAGCTGGATACAGACAGGGTTTTAAAGACGAAAAAGGTCGTGGAAACCTATTCTTCGATATAGTTAGAATAATAGAAGCCAGAAAGCCTGAAGGATTTCTCTTAGAAAATGTTAAGAACCTAAAAAGCCATGATGCTGGAAAGACATTTAGAATAATCCAGGAAGCATTAACTAGTCTCGGATATTTTATTAAAGCAAAAGTCTTAAACAGTATGGAGTACGGAAATATTCCACAAAACAGGGAGAGGATATATATCGTCGGTTTTAAAAATAAAAATTACCATGACAAATTTGAATTCCCAGATCCGATCAAATTATCGGTAAAGATAACTGATTTACTAGAGAAAGATGTACCTGAAAAATACTACTATAACGGCAAACCTTTATTTGAAAAACTTAAAAATCACGTAAAAGAAGAAGGAAAAGTGTATCAATGGCGCAGACAATACGTCAGGGAAAATAAAAAAGGAGTTTGCCCTACTCTAACTGCAAATATGGGTACAGGTGGACACAATGTCCCAATAATAAAAGATAAAAAAGGCATAAGAAAACTAACACCCTTAGAATGTGCCAGAATTCAGGGATTCCCGAAAAATTATAAACTTCCAAACCTTGCCGATTCGGCTTTATATAAACAGTTCGGAAACTCTGTGAGTGTGCCTGTTATAGAAGCGGTGGCCAGTAAAATGATGAAAGTGATGAAGAATACTTAGCTAATATCTTTGACAATTTCTTCAAGCAATTTCCAATTCTCCTTATAAATTTCTAACTTCGATAAGGATTTTGAACTTCCCCAATCCTTAATATGGCTTATCGGAATAATATAGCAATCTCCATTATTACTATCTACCACTAAAATAAGATCACAATCTTCAGATGTATATTTATATGTTCTTGAAGCAGCTTCCCTACTTATTTGCTGACCACTCCTTCCGCCCCCAGTAAAGGAAACGCTGCCATTACCGGCACCTTTTATCTGGACTCTAAGTAAGCGTTTATTCTTTCCAGGATCAATTACCGCGTCATACCTTCCATTAGTAACTTCTACTTTTGAACACGCGAATCCGGCTTTTATACAGCGACCAATAGCGATAAGCTCGTTAGCATTGCCATTAATAGTCCTATAAAGCCCCCCTTCCATATTTGTAATATTTTTTATCCAGTCCATTTTATGATTCTATTATGACAACGTGATTATCACAAGACACTCTTTAGCAACCACAAAAAATATGACTTATAAAACCATCAAAAGCACAGATTCAAAGCATTCTACAAAATAGCAAAAGGCATTTTTACCAGCCCTTGCGCAGGGCGACGGCCCGAGATAAAAAGTGCACTGCTGCACTTTTTATCCGGTCCGCGGTAGCGGAATCACCGTTACGAGCGAAGCGAGTAGGTGATAGGCTAGCAAATCGCTAGCAAGCGATTATGCGTGGCTAGGAAAAATGCCTTTTGTTATTTTGTAATGTCTGCATTTAAAAGTATTGCATCTATTTGTATTTATGCTATATTACTTGTTAATGAACAACATATCTTCTGTTCTACCGTACATACAGATAATACTCGCTGTCGCATTAATCGGCCTAATTCTTATGCAAAGAACTAGTGCTTCTCTAGGCGGTGCTTTTGGTGGTGGATCAGATAATTTCAGCTCTGCTTTCCACACTCGAAGAGGCTTGGAGAAAACCATATTTAACATTACAATAGTAGTCGCTATCATCTTCGTTATTACTACTGTCGTATCGTTTTTCCTTAAATAATTTAAAAACTCTTAAAAAATAACTGTGAATTCCACTTTTCGTGCGCTTTCGCGACATGTAAATGTTAAGGGCGAAAGAAAACTTGCAGAAATAATTTCCAAATTCTCTCTAGTAGAAAGAATTGTTTTTTCCATATTCATCGGCATCTTCGTAATCTCCTCTATAAGCATGGCTTTAATAGTGAATGATCATTATAAAGTCTCTATTCCAGCACACGGCGGAACACTCACTGAAGGTCTCGTCGGCTCCCCTCGCTTCGTTAATCCAGTGCTCGCCATGAGTGATATAGATAAAGATCTAACCACCCTCATCTATTCTGGATTAATGAAGATTTCTTCAAATGGAGAAATCGTATCCGACCTCGCCGATTCATTCACAGTTTCTGAAGATAAAACTGTTTATACTTTTCATATAAGAGACAATGCTTCATTCCAGGATAGTAGTCCAGTGACGAGCGATGACGTTATTTTCACTATTCAGAAAATCGTAGACCCGGCCATGAAAAGTCCTAAGAGGGCGAACTGGGAAGGAATTCTCGTAGAAAAAATAGATAATAAAAATATTCGTTTTACATTAAAAAAACCTTATGCAGGATTTCTCGAAGCCACTACTCTAGGAATAATTCCTAAAAATATTTGGAGGAATGTCTCCACCGAAAAGTTTCCTTTTAGTAATTTTAATATTCAGCCCATCGGTTCTGGGCCATTTAAGATTTCAGGTGTTGAAAAAGATTCCGAAGGAGCTTTGCTTTCATATACACTCACTCCTTTTGACAGATATGTGGGTGGCGAAGCATATATATCAAATTTCATAACTAAATTCTATCAGAATGAAGATGAGATGTTTAAGGATTATCAAAACGGAACTATAGACAATATCTCCGGCCTAAGCACAGAAAAGGCAAAAGAAATTTCGTTAAATAATTCTACAAAATTAATCACGCCTCCACTCGCCCGTTCCTTTGCCGTCTTCTTTAATCAGAATCAGTCATTAGTGCTTAGAAACGCTGAAGTTAGAACGGCTCTAGCTCAGGCTGTAGACAGGAATGAGATTATACAAAAAGCCCTTAATGGTTACGCCACTCCTTTATATGGACCTATACCACCCATCGCCGCAGATACACCGACTCCAGACACTGTGACTGATAAGCTTAAGACTCAGGATATAAAAGCAGCGAAAGATTTGCTTATAAAGAATGGCTGGACCCTCGGAAGTGACGGAGTTTTTGAAAAGAAAATTACAGGAGCAATAGCCACAAAGGTAGTTAAAGCGGATAAGGTCGCATCAATAAAAAATAATAATGCATCATCTACTGCCTCTACTACTTCATTAACTGCCACCTCGACGACAGCAGTCACTCCTGTAGTTACTGATAAGAGAGACGTAATTAGACTAGAATTTTCTATATCTACTTCTAATGCACCAGACTTAAAGAAAGCTGCTGAAGTTTTAAAAGGTGAATGGGAAGCTATCGGTGCAAAAGTTACAGTTAAAGTTTTTGAATCCGGAGATTTAAATCAAAATGTTATAAGACCCCGAAAGTTTGACGTTCTTCTTTTCGGTGAAGTTATAGGCCGTGATCTAGACCTTTATGCATTCTGGCACTCTTCTCAGAGAAATGATCCGGGACTAAATATTTCCATGTATGCAAATACTGATAGTGATAAATTATTGGAGGATATGCGTGGAAATCTAGATGATAAAACGAGAGCAGATAAATTAAATAAATGGGCCGGTTTGCTTAAGAATGATCTTCCTGCATTATTTCTTTTCTCTCCTGATTTCGTCTATGCCCTTTCGAATAAAGTTAGCGATGCAAAGATAAGTTACATTTCTCGTTCTAGCGATAGGTGGAATGGAATTGAAAAATGGTATGTAAGCACAGATAAAGTTTGGCAAATATTTACAAAGTAATCAAATATATGAACCCACAAAATGAAAATAGAAATGATAACAGTCACCCTCGCGGTAGACAGAAAATGAAGCGTCCTAATTTAATGGCTGCCGTTTTCCGTTCGCGTTCGAATACTCCCGTGGCACCCGTGCAGGCGTCACGACCTCTAGTGAAGACTCCTGTTATACAGACGTCTCTTACGCAGGCGCATCAGCATACACACCCACATCATGTAGCACCCGCACATATTCCAAACCATAGCGCAGAGCTTAATAAAGCTTTAGAGAAAATTGACATTGATACAAAGCCAAAGCAGATGGTGCAAAATAAAATACCAGAAAATGGAACTATGGCAAAAACTTCCACTCCTCATAGTTCGCACCCTCACAGCATGGGTCATAAAAAGAGTCATTCTTCTCATATGAGAAAAGGGCCGCCAAGACCTCCGATTCAGCCGAAAAAAGAGCCAGATACAGTTCCGGCCCTAGGCGAAGGAAATATTCGAATAATTCCGCTCGGTGGAGTGGAGGAAATCGGAAAGAATATGACGGCTATAGAATATAAAAACTCTATAGTAGTTATAGATATAGGCTTCCAGTTCAAAGATGAAAATACTCCGGGGATAGATTATATTTTGCCTAACACCAGATACCTCGAAGATAGAAAAGATAAAATAAAGGCGGTCATAATCACTCACGGCCACTTAGACCATATCGGAGGAATTCCTTACATTATGCCTCGAATCGGTAATCCGGCACTTTATAGTAGAACTCTTACGACAGTGATGATTAAGAAGCGTCAGGAAGAATTTCCGCATGAGAAACCGCTCGATATCAGAGTGGTTGAGAAAGATGAAACTATAATCATGGGTGACCTTAAGGTTAGTTTCTTTGCCGTCTCTCACACTATTCCAGACTCAATGGGCGTTATAGTCAGCACTCCATTCGGTGACATAGTTCACACGGGTGACTTAAAGCTAGACCATGATAACGGCGTGCCAGTACAGTCAGAATTCGACGAATACGAAAAAAAGTTTAAAGACAGGAATGTTCTTCTCCTTATGGCCGATTCTACAAACGTAGAAAATCCAGGTTTCTCTACTCCAGAAAAAGTCGTTCAGGGGAATATTGAGGAAATTATTAAGAATGCTACTGGACGATTACTCATCGCCACTTTTGCCTCTTTGCTCGAACGTATTATAAAAATAATAGAATTCTCTGAAAAGTATGGCAAAAAGGTAGCGGTGGAAGGAAGAAGCATGAAGACTAATATCGAGATTTGTAAATACGTCGGTATATTAAAGACAAAGAAGGACACTATCATTCCTACTGAAGAAATGGAGCTTTATCCACCTGATAAAATAGTTATTTTAGCGACGGGTGCTCAGGGAGATGAATTCGCCGCTATGATGCGCATAGCGAATAAGACTCATAAAACTATAAAAATCGGTAAAAGAGATACTATCCTTTTGTCTTCATCTATCATTCCGGGAAATGAGCGTGCAGTTCAGAAGCTAAAAGATAACCTTTCTCGTCAGGGTGCGAAGATAATTCACTATAAGATAGCGGATGTACACTCTTCCGGTCATGCGAATAAAGATGAAACTCTTTGGATTCATAATAAAATTCATCCTAAATTCTTCATGCCAGTTCACGGTTATCACTATATGCTACGAGTGCACGGAGACATAGCTCGTATGCGTGGACTTACTGAAGAAGACATCGTTATCCCTGATAACGGAACTATAGTCGAAATTCAGAACGAAGGCAAAAAGATAGTTCGCCTAAAAGAAAAGGCTGCTTCTGGAATAGTCATGGTGGACGGATTCTCTATCGGAGATATTCAGGAAGTAGTTATTCGCGACAGACAAATGCTCGCTGAAGATGGAATATTTATAGTCTTTGCTATAGTGAACGGCCAGACGGGTAAATTAAAACGCTCTCCAGACATTATCTCCCGCGGTTTCGTTTATCTTCGAGAATCTCAGGAACTTCTCCACGAAACTCGCTTAATCATTAAGCGCACTATAGAGCAAACGATTTCAAAGATGAATCCTATTAACTATGAATATGTAAAGTCAGAGGTAACAGATGAAGTAGAAAGATTCCTATTCGCCAAAACGGCTAAAAAGCCTATTGTTATTCCGGTCATTCTCGGGATATAATTAGTGCATGCAACATAAAAGTGCTGTATTAGGGGGCAAAGTACAGGGTACGCATAATCACGCGCTGTATACGATGTACCTTTTAGGTTTTCTATTTAGTTTGCACAGTGCTATACCGTCTTATGTAGACTCTTCATTTTTAAGTATTTTTGGAAATACCTTTCAGGTTAGCGCGGTTTTTGCTTTAACATCAGTTTCCTCGATAGTCGGCTTCCTCGCTTCATTTCCTCTAGTCAAAAAGTATGGGAATTATAAAATGGCCAAATATATTATACTTGGTCAGATTTTATGCTTTGCTGGATTAATTTTCTTTAAGAATATTTATTTGCTCGGACCGGTTTATGTGATTAGTATAATGCTCTTTAATCTCCTTTTCTTTTGCTCTGATATTTTCCTAGAATCTGCTTCTACAAATTTACATACAGGGAGAATTAGAGGAATGTATTTGACGCTTATTAATTTCGCATGGGTTCTTTCTCCTTCTATCGCTAGTTCATTAATAGTCGGAAATGAATATTGGAGAGTATATGCAGCCTCGGCTGGTATTTTAGTTTTAATTTACTATATAGTTCAAAGAAATTTTCATAAATTTAAAGATCCTGTTTACCCTAGGATGTCTGTAACCCACGCAATAAGTAAATTTGCTGAAAATAAGGATTTGAGATTCCTTTCTATGGTGGCTTTAATTCTGAATGTCTTCTATATGTGGATGACTATTTACACTCCGCTTTTCCTTATAGAATTAGGTTTTTCCTGGGCGGATATCGGAATTATTTTTACTGTAATGTTAGTACCGTTTGTACTTATTCAGCTTCCACTAGGTAAAATCGCTGATGGAGGGCTCGGTGAAAAAGAGATTATGATCACTGGTACTGTGATTATGGCCGTGGCTACAGGAGCGCTAGCTTTCATATCTACTCCCGGAGTTTTAGTCTGGGCCATGATACTATTCTTTACTAGAGTCGGAGCTGCAGCCGTGGAGGTAATGACTGAGACTTATTTTTTCAAAAAGATTCATACTAGAGATTCGAATATTCTTTCGGTTTACCGACTAACGAAGCCGGCAGCGTATCTTATAACTCCGATTCTTTTCTTAATTATCACATCTTTCATTTCCGTGCAAAGTTCATTTATAGTGCTCGGTATAATCTGCTTAATAGCAGTACCGTTCGCGTTTTTTGTAAAAGATACGGCGTAAAGGAGGCTAAGAAGGCAAAGAACAGGCGCGCCCTTCGGGCGCGCCGGCTCTTTTACATCTTCCCCAGAAAAACCTTCTCTAAAATTCCAGACTCTATAAGTTTTTTAGGCATCCCCTCCGCCACCACTTTGCCTTTATCTAAAACATAGGTTCTATGCGCTATTTCTACGAGTGATTTAAGATTATGCTCAACGACCATTATAGCCGTACCACGCTTTTCATTTATCTCACGAATTTTTGCAAAAACTTCTTTAACGATTTTAGGGGCGAGTCCGAGCGACGGCTCATCTAGCAGTAGGACTTTCGGATCGATCATTAAACCACGGGCTATTGCGAGCATTTGTTGCTGGCCACCGGAGAGCACGCCTGAACTTTGCCTTAATTTTTCACGAAGAGCCGGGAAAAAGACGAGCACTTCCTCAATCCTCTCTTTAATCTCATTCTTATTTCTCACTGTATATGCGCCAATTTCCAAATTTTCCAAAACAGAAAGATTTCGAAAAACCCTTCTTCCCTGCGGGACAAAGGAAATTCCCCTATCTACCATCTCATACGGAATCGGACTTACCTCTTTTTCATGCCAAAAAACTTTTCCAGAAGTGACGGGGGCGAGGCCGAAAATAGCTTTTAGAATGGTAGATTTCCCAGCACCATTCGGCCCCATTAAAGCCACTATTTCCCCTTCATCCAGTTCTACAGATGCACCGTCAAGCGCCTTAACACCTCCATAGTGCACATGAATATCCTTTAATTTTAAAAGCTTTTCATCTTTCATTTTATTTTGCCCTTTCAGGCTTCTGGCCTTTTTACAAATTCTTCTCGCCCTTAATTTTACCTTTTTTTATACAAAAAAGGTACCGGTTGTGGCGGTACCCTGAAATTCAGGCTGATTACGGGCAGGTGAATGCCTCCCGTTCTGAAGGCTTTAGCACCTCTTTTATCCTCATAAATTTGTACGCTAAGAAAAAGATTGATCCATTAGTCTCATCCAGTAATAGCCGTTTCTGGATTTCAGAGACAAACAAATTCCCATCTGGGTAAAATGTTCGCTTTTTGTAACAACATGCATAGATTACTGCCTGCCCTCCGTAACCCAAAGTGGCAGAAGTTTCGGCACACCCTCGGCTGGCATGGAGTTCGACTCCAGTGAATGAAGGACATTCTAAATATCTCATCCATCCACCTTTAGTCATACTGTCTCCGTCAGCTCCACAGATTTGCACTGTCACCTTCTCACCCTCAAAGGATTGTTCGAATGTTTTGACCTCCCCTATGAGGTCCTTACACATACATCTAAAGATTTCGAGTGGTATTTTAGTGTCTAGCATAGTAAATTCCTGTGTCTAAAGAAAGGATACCATATATTAATATTTATTCATATTAAAAAACACCGCGCGTGAGCACGGTGCGGAAAATGGGAGATTAGACAGAGCGTTCCTCTTACCACGGCATCGTTTTTGCAAGGGTTAGGAATTCTCCAACAAGAAAGAAAACAGCTTCATCTCCCTCGACACTACCTTCCGTTTGTGAAGTCAATATTAAACCGTCGCCGAAATAAAACATCTTAACGTAGCAAATGAGGGCGACGAGATTCGGACTGATCCTGTTTTTGCAAGGCTATGAGCGCTTTCTTCGCTCGCATGTAATTCGACACCACAAACGCCGAATTTCCCATCTGTCGAGCAAATGTATCGGAGCCATCAACAGTTGGGATCAATGCTTGGCGCGTTAATCTTACAGATTTGCCTATACACGATTTCTCCACTTAATAAAAAACTTTTGCGTTTAGTTTAGGCTATCCAGTTTCTATTCCCCCAAATACGCCTCCATGACGGCGGGCATGGCTAAAACGGCTGAAGGTTTGCCTTCGGCTAGAAGTTTTCCGCTGTCTAGGACTATTAGGTGGTCACAGAGCTCACGAATAAGTTCCATATTATGCTCTATAAGAATAACAGTTTTGCCTTTATCGCGAAGTTCTTTTATAACCCCAGAGACGATTTTTATCATTTCTGGAAACATGCCGGCAAAAGGTTCATCGAAAAAGAAAATTTCGCCTTCTTCACCACTGCCGTTTAACATCGCCATGACGCGCCCGATCTCCAAAAGTTTCCTTTGCCCGTAAGAGAGATTCACCGCGAGCTCATCTCTCTTCTCCCATAAATTCACCTTTCGTAAAACCTCCTCAGCCTTTTCTAAATGAATTTTCTTATGCTTTTCAAAAGCGCACCGAGTATAGTCCTCTTAGTGAGAACTATTAAGATATTGTCGAGAACTGGCATCTGCTCGAAAAGTCTGACATCCTGAAAAGTGCGAGTGATTCCGAGATCCGCCACTTCATGGGCACGAATTTTCTCCAATGTCTCTACTCCTGCCACCATAACCGTCCCCTCATCAAAAGGCATCATTCCAGATAGCAAATTTACAAAAGTAGATTTGCCAGAACCGTTCGGACCTATTAGCCCAGTGGTTTGCCCCTTTTCAAAGCAGAGTGATAGCCTGTCCACAGCATGAACTCCGTCGAAGCGCTTTATGAGGTTTTTAGTTTCTAGGACTTTCATATTTAATTTTTAAACCAAATATCTTTATCTATCCCTGACTGCAAAATAATACCTTTCATTGTGCGAGGTTTAATACTATCTCTACCATGATACGGAACGCATATTTGCCTAACTATACCATCATAAGCTCCGACGAAATAATGGTGACTACCTCTTATGTGATTTAATTGAAAATTATGCTTTCTCAAAAAAGCGACGACCTCTTTATACGTCCAATTAAATATTTTATTTACCATTATTTTTACCGCCTCATACTAACTTTTTACCGAACATTGAAACCTGAAATGGAGATTTTATAGGTCTTCCTGCGACTAAATCATTCCAAAGATTTTCATATTCCACATCAGTTTTCTGATTCAAAATATGGGGGCGTAAATTAGCCTTCTTCGCTGATTCTACATAACCCTGAAGTGCCTCAAATAATTCGAAAGTCACAACCTCTTTTGTAGGGCCCTCTATAACGAGATTAAACTCTAAACCCACAGCATAAAAGGTATCATCTTCTTTAAAGACTATGAATCTAACTTCGCCCTTATGTAATGAATTTTTCTGTTTATTCATGCTTGCAATATACTACATTTTTTGTCATTTTACAACATTATTTCCACAGCTATTTCCACGGCACCAAATTTCCATTTTTGAATATTTGCACTTCTACAGGCATACTAATGACAGTGTGATTTGGAGTGAAGGAGATAGTCGTATTCGGCGTAGTGAATGAATGACTTTCTATATACGAAGCTACTTTTGACTGATCATCACTATTTGCAATGCTATTTGCCAAAACATAGACAGCATCGAAGTATTTATCAGCTGATTTAGTAGGTGAAATTCCGTATTCTTTTTTATAGAGAGCGCTAAACTGCGAACTAGTTACTTCCCAGTTTAAAATTACTGCATTTTCGAGAGGACTTTTATCAGTTTCATTTGCAAAGGAATCTATAGGACCATTATGTGTAATAATAGTAGGATTAAAACCGAGTTCTTTCGCACGCTTTAGAAAGTTCACAGGATCATTCGCTAACATATCCAGAAAAACAGTGTCTACATTTGCCTGCTTTAATTTTATGATTGTGGTCTTAAAGTCATTATTACCGATCTCTGTATAGGCTTCGTCCACGATTTCACCCCTGCCTAAATCCTTCATCACACCGTTTAGTGTTTTAGCGATTTCATTTCCGAAAGTAGATTTAAAGTGAACGACAGCTAATTTCTTTGTGCCGCTTTGTTCCAAATAATTCTTAAGACTTTTAATGACGGTGCTGAAATCTGTAAACATAACAAAACTCTGAGAATTTAGGTCAAACCCTCCTTCAATTCTAAAATTATGAGGAGATATAAACGCTATCTTTTTACTTTGTGCTAATGGAATAAGTGGCTGTGTAGTGAAGTCGAAAACTCCACCGATAATGCCGTCCACTCCATCTAAATCTATTAATTTATTAAAAGCGGAGACGCCCTGTTTTCCATCAGTATGATCATCCTCGATAATCACCTCTACCTTTCGCCCATTTATTCCACCCTTTTCATTAATCTGTTTAACGGCTAAATTTATGCCGTTTTTTCCGTATTCACCCCAGGGTGATGCGTCTCCAGTTAATGATAATACCGCACCGATCTTAATCGGCTTACTATTTGCTCCATTTCCGAGCGAGCCTCCACTACCTTTAGTAAATAAAGCTATTAATACTATTATAATAATGACTGCAAATATGATGCTTGTGATTTTTTTATTCGTAAGTACCCACACCCTCCCCCACACTATTGATGGAAAGTAAATAGGCAGTTCCCTCGTAATAAATGATTATGAGAGGACTATCAAAATCACAAATAGATGAAAGATTAGTAGAACTTAGAAATCTAAGAACGCTT
>JAPLZH010000056.1 GCA_026395105.1 Candidatus Tayloriibacteriota bacterium | reverse complement strand
TCTGACTAAAAATTGTGCTAGAATAATGCATACGAAAGAGCCCTTAGGCAGTATTAAGTTGATAATGGTTTCGATAAACATATTATCCCTTATCCTAAGGGTTTTTTCTATGTGGAGGGATTTTTAAGCGGACACTAGTGTACACGGCTGGCAATTCTTGACCTCCGTAGACTTTGCCTACGAGATAGTCGGATATCGCCTGTGTTTGGCCAATGTAGTTAACACCGGCAGAGCCAGGGATGATGTCCCTACTGACGAGAGTCCATCCTGGACGGGGACTGTCTGTGAGGTAGAACGACTCTACTCCATACGTTTGGGGATAGTTGTGATAGAAGAGCTTTCCATCTCCCAGTTTATTCTCAAACTGAGCGCAAAGAGACTCCACGGTAAGGGGTTTACCATCCTTACCTGTGCCAACCTGACGAATCAGGTACTGGTCGAGTTCACGGGCACGCGTTTGTTCTTCTTTTGGGAACATTATAGGCGGATCTATTCCGAGATCCAGATCGAATGCTCGGTTTAAATCCTCTGATCCGAATGCGCCAGTGCCTCTCGAAAATACCTTTTTGGCATATGCGAGGGTTGTCGGAACTATTGGCAGTGTTGCTGTTTCCATATTTTTCCTACAGTTTTGATGTTTTTTTGATGTACTAGTCGTTTGACTTTTTCGCCCAGAGGGGCTGTTTTAATTAGATGGAGTGTATCATATCCTAAATATATGTCAAATCAGAAGGGAAGCGAAAAGGTCATAGAATGATTTGCATCTTCGTCCCAGCGGGAAGTGTCTAGTTTAATTTGCTTCACTTCATTTCCGTCTTTGAATTTGAGATGTCCATTCGCTTTTGCAAAGTCATAAAGCTCTTTAGTGATTTTCACATCCTCCAAACAGTATTTTATAATCTTATCTATCTCTCCGCTTTTCCACCACATTATGGCGTCTAGGCCGTGGCCGATTTTACCTTTGCCGAGGGTCGCTGAAGCGAGCGAGTCCATTTTTAGTCTTCGCCCTAAAACGTTTTTCACTTCTTTTAATAAATCGAGGCTTTTTATCTTCGTCAAATCTCCCGTGTAATATTTATTTAAAATAGGGATGTCGAAATGATCAGAATTATAACCTATAAGCATATCCGCTTTCTCTATGATGGGCCAGAGGCTTTTCAATTCCTTTTCTTCAAAGCTTTTATATTCATCCTTCTCAGAATCGTAAATGCAAACGACGGATAGGTCGAGGGCGGAGGGGTCATTACTTAGAGCTTCTTCAAAAGTGTTTTTAGTTTCGATGTCAAAAAAGATTTTTCGCATTTTCTATTTTTTCTTACTTTTGTAAATGAATTTCGATTCTTTCGTTAGGGCGAGGATGCCGAGAACGGCTATATATGATGAAACTACTTCTACTGGGATTTTATAAGGATGTTCTGAATCCATAAAATAGAATTTTCCGATAAAGATTCCGACCATGAGTATGGTCCAGACTATTACGTATACTTCTCCTGGGTGGCGGGTGGCATGAGAATTATGCCATCTTTTAAACTCCTTTTCTGCGCTGTAAATAGCTAGGACTCCAGTATAAATACAGGCCACGGGCAGAATAATATCCTTATCTAGAAGACCATTCGCAGTGAAAAAGTCCCAGATGATTATAATGAAAAAACCTAATGTCCAAAAGTTCGTAAGCCATCTCCAGAATGTCGCGCGTTCTATTTGAGGTAATTTAGACATTATAATTTTTTAATTAATTCGCTTAGGCTGTCTACATTCGTCACTTCTTCTTTTCCGCTTAATAAATTCTTTATTTTAAAAGTCCCAGAATTTTTCTCTTCCTCTCCGATTACCGTGACGAATGGAATTCCTTTTTTATCTGCGAATTTTATTTTATCTCCCACTTTTTTCTTTGAATAATCTACGGCAGTATTTACGCCGTCCGTGCGGGCCTTCTGTGCGATTTCATTTGCAAAAGGGATGTCAGCCTTTTGCATTGGGCAAATGTAAAGCTCTGTTTTCGTCTTCGTCTTCGGCAAAAGGTCACGGATTTCTAGCAAATCTTTTGCGGTTACGTCACCGGCGCCGAAGCCGAAGGCAGGAACTTTTTCTCCACCGAAAATAGAGAGAAGTTCATCATATCTACCTCCGCCGAAAATAGACCTTCTGTTTTCAGGATTAGTGTCGAATACTTCGAAGACGATTCCAGTGTAATAATCAAAACCTCTCATAAGCGTTTGATCAAAGCGGACATTTCTGATGCCGAGCCTGTCGAGGCCGGCTATAACTTCCTTAATTTCCTTTAATCCTTCATGTTCTTCGGCTGTTTGCTTTAAATTCTTTGTAAATTCTTCGAAATTCTTAGAATTTAGAAGAGTCATAAAAGCCGGAGTCCTGTCAGTGAGTAGTTCCTGTACGCCCATTTCGAAAGCTTCTGGCTTTAGCTTATTTTTCTTATCTATTAATTTGCAAAGTTTCTGTGACTTATCTTCATCTAGTCCGAGCATATCTTTCGTCACATAATTCATAACCTTACGGTTATTTATAAGAATTTCGAAATCAGTGTCTTTTAATCCATAAGACTTCATAATTTCATAGCCGAGCGAAATAACCTCTATCTCAGCATCCGTGGATTCGATTCCGAAAACGTCCACATTTAACTGAAAGTGCTCTCGGAGGCGTCCACGCTGAGGCTGTTCATATCTGAAAACATTCGGAATAGAATACCAACGCAATGGAAAAGAAAGCTCCCTTTTCTTTGCCGAAATCATACGGGCGATAGTCGGCGTCATCTCAGGGCGAAGCGTCACTTCACGGCCTCCTCTATCTGTAAAAGTGTAAGTTTGCTCATTTACTATCTCCTCACCAGACTTTGCCTTATATAAATCAGCGGACTCTAGGATGGATGCAGAGTATTCTTCATATCCGAAGCTTTCTGTAGTCTTTTTCCAAATATTGAAAATATGGTTCTCTATGGCCATATCTTCTGGATAAAAATCCCTGACTCCTTTATATGGATCGGTGGAGATTTTCACTTTATTTATTTTATCTTCATTCATGTACATATTCTAACAGATTGTTTGTTTATATGGTACTATGCGGGCATGGAATTAGGAAAAAGAGAAGCTGGAAGCGCGGTACCCTTAGTTTTGCCGATTTATAAGATGCTCGGAGAGACACCGCTCGAATGTCTGACGCGTTTTCGCGTCTGTTTTCCAGAATATGCAGATTTACCTATGACATATGCAGGTCGCCTAGATCCAATGGCCGAAGGACTACTTCTCATCCTCGCCGGAGAAGAGTGCAAAAATAAAGAAAAGTATTTAGCGCTCGAAAAAGAATATATTTTCGAAATTTTAGTGGGTTTTCATACGGATACGCATGATTTACTAGGACTAGTGGACGGAGCGGTAGATGGAGAGGTGGACGGAGTGGTGCGTGGGTCAGTGGAAGAATTTGAGAAAAATGCGAAGGCGGAAGTCGGCGCTCGCGAATTCGAACAGGTGCTCACCACTTTTCTAGGATCCCATGAACAGAAGTATCCGCTTTTTTCTTCGAAAACGGTCGGCGGGGTTCCGCTACATATGATCGCTAGAGATATTCTAAAAGAGAGTGAAAAAGAAAAAGTGAGAGGAAAGATAGGTGAAATAGATGAAGAAAATCTGCCTTCTAGAATGGTTAAAATTTCAGAAATCGAGAAACTGAGTGAAAGAAAAATAAGCATGGGTGGGCTCGAAAAAGAAATTCGCCGTAGGGTGGCTCTAATAAAGGGTGATTTCAGGCAGGAAAAGATTCTGGAAAAGTGGGGAGGTGAGTTCGGGAAGATAAGAGAGTTCCAAATAATAAAATGCCGAATGCTTTGCTCTTCCGGCACCTATGTCCGTGCGCTCGTTCATTCGCTATCGAAAAAGCTCGGAATTCCTATGTGCACATTTTCCATTTTCCGCTCGCGTCTCGGTAGTTTTACTCTTTGCTCGTTAATCTCTTTGTTCTAGATCTTTCGCCTGGATTTAAAACTTTCTTTCTGAGGCGCACGCTTTTAGGGGTGATTTCTAGGTAGTCATCTTCGCCCATGATTTCTAGTCCACGTTCTATACTTAATTCGAAAAAAGGAGTGAGCATGATATGTTCGTCATTTCCGGATGAACGCATGTTTGAAAGCTGTTTGCCTTTACAAGGGTTCACATCCATATCTTCGCCTTTAGAAGTGTTTCCGATTATTTGTCCTTCATAAACTTCAGTAGCAGGACCTATATAAAGTGTACCTCTGTCCTGAAGGTTCCAGAGTGAGAAGCCGAGCGCTTTTCCGGCGACCATGCTGACCATTGCTCCTGTTTCTCTCTTAGTTATTTCTCCGCAGTAAGGCTTAAAATCTATCATTCTAGAGCAAAGAATTCCGAGGCCTTTAGTGTCTATAACGAATTCACCTCTATAACCGAGGATTCCGCGAGTCGGCATTTCGAAAATCATACGGACCTGACCGTCCTTCGTTCGCATATCTGTCATAAGACCGCGTCTCTTACCGAGTTTTTCTATAACCGCACCGGCGAATTCTTCTGGCGCATCTATAGTCACTTCTTCGAAAGGTTCATGTGGTCTGCCGTCTACGTTTTTGATTATAGCCTGTGGCTGTGAGACCTGTAATTCGAAACCTTCTCTTCGCATATTTTCGAGGAGGATGGCGATGTGAAGTTCTCCACGTCCAGAGACGTTAAAGTATTCATTTGAAGAAAAATCCACCTTTAATCCGACGTTAATTTCCAATTCCTTTAAAAGTCTGTCGCGAATTTGTCGTCCTGTAACATATTTGCCTTCTTTTCCGGCAAAAGGAGCGTTGTTTACGAGGAAGTTTAGGGTGATAGTCGGTTCGTCTATCTTAATAGCTGGAAGTGCTTCCATGCCTTCATTTGCACAAATAGTTTCGCCGATAAATATTTCAGGAAGTCCTGCTACTGTAACTATATCTCCTGCTAAGGCCTCTTCTATTTCTAATCTGCTCGTTCCTTCGAAAGTGAATAATTTCGTAATTTTATGAGAAACTGTAGAGCCATCTATCTTTTTCACTAATACATTCGCTCCTGTCTTTATTTTTCCGCTGTAAATGCGGGCTATGGCTAAGCGACCGAGGAAATTATCATAACCGAGGTTAAAAACCTGAGCAGTGAGCGGAAGGTCTGATTTTCCGAAAGATGCTGGAGGGACGTGGGCGATTATAGTATCTAGTAGGGGAGTGAGATCCTTCGATTCATCTTTTAAATTCATTTTTGCTATTCCTTCACGGCCGATGGCAAAGACTGTCGGGAAATTTATTTGCTCATCATTCGCACCGAGCTCCATGAATAATTCTAGGACCATTTCATGAACTTCTGTAGGACGAGCGGCTGGCTTATCTATTTTATTTATAACGACTATCGGCTTTATTCCGAGTTCGAGTGACTTTTTTAGGACGAAACGGGTTTGAGGCATCGGTCCTTCCTGAGCGTCTACGACGAGTAGCACTGTATCGATAGAGCGAAGAACGCGTTCCACTTCTGAACCGAAGTCGGCGTGACCGGGAGTGTCCACAATGTTTATCTTCGTTCCTTTATAGGGAATAGAGGTGTTTTTTGCATATATAGTGATACCGCGCTCCTGTTCGAGGGCGTTTGAGTCCATTGTGCCTGCGTCGGTGAAGCCACACTGCTTCATGAGCGCGTCGGTTAGGGTAGTTTTACCGTGGTCGACGTGGGCGATGATCGCTATATTTCTTATTTCCATAGTCACTATTTATATCACAAAGAGCGAAAAATGACAAATGCACATAATGTAAGTCACTACTGTCCGCTTAATTCCAAAACGATAACTGTGGAGAATCTGGAGGCTTGAGTTTTTTGATAGTCTTTATGGTTAATGATAAAAGGTCGATAATCTGCCTTCTAATCATTAAAGCCTCTCGTACCATCCTCGTGAG